>JALYIX010000078.1 GCA_030775565.1 Pseudomonadota bacterium
CGCGGGCGAGAGCGCGATCGACGACGGCCTCGCCAAGTCGCTCGGGCTCGAGAGCCTGGAGCAGCTGCGTGGGCTGCTCAAGGGGCAGATCGAGCAGCAGCATAACGGGCTGACGCGCACGCACATGAAGCGCAAGCTGCTCGACCAACTGGCGGAAGGGCACGACTTCGAAGTGCCGCCGTCGATGGTGGCGGCCGAGTTCGACCAGATCTGGCAGCAGCTCGACCATGAGGCCGGGCATGAGGCCGATCCCGAGGCGGCGCGCGCGGAAATGGAGAACGACCGCGCCGATTATCGCAAGATCGCCGAGCGCCGGGTGCGCCTGGGGCTGCTGCTGTCGGAGATCGGGCAGGCCAACGGCGTCGAGGTGACGAATCAGGAAATGAACCGCCTGATCGCGCAGGCCGCGCAGCAATATGGACCCGAGGATCGCAAGCGCTTCATCGAATATGTCCAGGCCGAACCGATGGCCGCCGCCCAGCTGCGCGCGCCGCTGTACGAGGACAAGGTCGTCGATTTCCTGTTCGGCAAGGCCGAGATCACCGACCGCGAAGCGACGCGCGAGGAGCTGGAAGCTGCGATCGAGAGCGAGGACGGTTTCGCGACCGGAACGCACAGCCACGATCACGACCATGACCACAAGCCGACGAAGAAGCCTGCGGCCAAGAAGGCCAAGGCGACCGACGAGCCGGTCACCGAAGAGGCCGCCAAGCCCGCGAAGAAGGCGGCGACCAAGACCGTGGCCAAGGGCGACGATGCGAGCGCGGTGACCGAGCCTGCGCCAGCGAAGAAGCCCGCCGCCAAGAAGAAGGGCGCCCCGGTCGAGGCCGAAACCGCGCTGCTGGAGTCGTCCCCGGTTGCGGCGGAGGCCGCCGACGGAACCGAGGCTGCCGATGCGCCGGTGAAGAAGCCGCGGGCGAAGAAGGTGAAGGCGGAGGGCTGATCGACTCGTCATGCCGGACTTGATCCGGCATCCATCGTGCCGCACACCCAACGGCCGTTGAACGTGCGGCACGATGGACCCCGGCTCAAGGCCGGGGTGACGGAGACATAGGCATTGACCGACCCGACCATCGCCGTCCTGCTGCCCTGCTACAACGAGGAAGCCGCGATCGCGCAGACGGTGGCGGGGTTTCGCGCGGCGCTGCCGAATGCCGTCATCTACGTCTACGACAATAACAGCCGCGACCGGACATGCGAGGTCGCCGCGGCCGCGGGGGCGGTCGTGCGGCGCGAGCGGATCCAGGGCAAGGGCGCGGTCGTCCGGCGGATGTTCGCCGATGTCGACGCCGACATCTACGTCATGGCGGACGGCGATGCGACGTACGATGCGCAGGCCGTGCCCGCGCTGGTCGACCGGTTGCTCGACGAACAGCTCGACATGGTCGTCGGCAGCCGCATCCACGAAGCCGCGGAGGCGTATCGGCGCGGGCACCAGTTCGGCAACGCGCTGCTGACCGGCATGCTCGCACAATTGTTCGGGCGCAGCTTTACCGACATCCTGTCGGGATATCGCGTGTTCTCGCGACGGTTCGTGAAGAGCTTCCCGTCGCTCAGCGCGGGGTTCGAGATCGAGACCGAGATCAGCGTCCATGCGCTGGAACTCAAGATGCCGATCGCCGAGGTCGAGACGCGCTATTTCGCGCGGCCCGAGGGATCCATGTCGAAGCTCAGCACCTATGGAGACGGCTGGCGGATCCTGCGCACGATCGTGACGCTGTACCGAATCGAGCGGCCCTTGTGGTTCTTCGGCGCGATCGGCGGGGTGTTCATCCTGCTTGCGCTCATCCTGGGCGTGCCACTGGTGCTGACCTATCTCGAGACGCACCTCGTTCCGCGTTTTCCGACCGCGATCCTCATCACCGGGCTGGGATTGTTTGCCGCGCTCAATGTCTTCGCCGGACTGATCCTCGACACCGTCGTGCGCGGGCGGCGCGAGGTGCGGCGGCTGGCATATCTGGCCTATCCCGCGCCCCGTCGCGGCACTTGAACAAGACGCGCCAAGCGCCGATGTTGGCGCTCCCGAGGGCATAAGAGAGATTTCCATGCACAATCCGTTCGACACCGGCGATTTCGCGCGGCCGCTGGCCAATGCCGGCCTGGGCCTGCAGCGGACGCAAGGAGGGCTCGTCCCCATCGTCATCGAACAGTCGAACCGCGGCGAGCGCAGCTTCGATATCTTCAGCCGGCTGTTGCGCGAACGCATCGTGTTCGTGACCGGCGGGGTCGAGGACGGCATGGCGTCGCTCATCACCGCGCAGCTGCTGTTCCTCGAATCGGAGAATCCGAAGAAGGACATCTTCATGTACATCAACTCGCCGGGCGGGGTGGTCACGGCGGGCATGGCGATCCACGACACGATGCAATATATCCGTCCGCGCGTGGGCACGGTGTGCATCGGGCAGGCGGCGTCGATGGGCAGTTTCCTGATGTCGGCTGGAGAGAAAGGCATGCGCGTCGCGCTGACC
>JALYIX010000079.1 GCA_030775565.1 Pseudomonadota bacterium
GTGCGGTGCCCGCCGTTCTTCTCGCAAAAAGGCAATTCGTTGACGCGCATTGCCGCCGCGTTTACCCCGCCGCACTTATGGCCACGACCTATCTCGACTTCGAAAAGCCGATCGCCGAACTCGAAACCCGCGTCACCGAGCTTCGCGCCACGGCCCGCACCGGATCGATCGACATCGAGCCCGAAACCGCCCGGCTCGAGGCCAAGGCGACCAAGCTGCTGCGCGACACCTATGCCCGGCTGACGCCGTGGCAGAAGGCGCAGGTCGCGCGTCACCCCGAACGGCCCCACTTCAAGGATTATCTGGCGGGTATTGCCGATGACTTCATTGCGCTCGCCGGGGATCGCGCGTTCGGCGACGATCCCGCGATCATTGGCGGGCTGGCGCGGATCGACGGCCGCCGGGTGATGATCATCGGCCATGAGAAGGGGGATGACACCGCCAGCCGGCTCAGGCACAATTTCGGGATGGCCAAGCCCGAGGGCTATCGCAAGGCGATCCGGCTGATGCAGCTGGCCGACCGCTTCGCGATCCCGGTGGTGACCCTGGTCGACACGCCGGGCGCGTTTCCAGGAGTGCAGGCCGAGGAGCGCGGACAAGCAGAAGCGATCGCCCGCTCGACCGAGCAATGCCTTGCGCTCAAGGTGCCCCTGGTCGCGGTGATCGTCGGTGAGGGCGGGTCGGGGGGCGCGGTCGCGATCGCGGCGGCCAACCGCGTGCTGATGTTCGATCATGCCATCTACTCGGTGATTTCCCCCGAGGGCTGCGCTTCGATCCTGTGGCGCACGGCGGACCGCGCGAGCGATGCGGCCGAAGCGATGAAGGTCACCGCGGCGGACTTGAAGGCGCTTGGCGTCGTCGACCGGATCGTCGCCGAGCCGCTTGGCGGGGCGCACCGCGACCCCGCCGCAGCGATCGCGAACCTCAAGGCCGCGCTCGTCGAGGAGCTCGACGGCTGCGGCAGCTTCAGTGCCGATCAGCTGCTCGCCCAGCGCCGCGCCAAATTTCTCGCCATCGGCTAGTCACGCGCGCAGGTCGTTACGGAACCAACCCAAGTAGCAACCGGTTTTTGCCTGAAATCGTGTGAATTCTGGAGAGTGAGCGATGCGCAAATCCCTGTTGGTGCTGACCGGCGCCGCGCTGATCGCCACGCCAGCGCTGGCCCAGCTCCAGACGCTCCGCCAGAGCGACGTCGCCGAAGCGGCCAGGCAGCATAGCGAGATACTGGCCGAGTTCGGCGGTGCAGAGGTCGGGCCGCGAGCCGCCTATGTCGCCAACATCGGTCGCCGCGTGGCAGCGCAGTCCGGGACGGCGAACGCCGGCCAGTCGTTCCACTTCACGACCCTCAACTCACCGGTCGAAAATGCCTTCTCGGTGCCGGGCGGCTATGTCTACATCACTCGCCAGCTGATGGGGCTGATGAGCGATGAGGCCGAACTCGCATTCGTGCTTGGACATGAAACCGGACACGTCGCTGCCGACCATAGCCGAATTCGACAGAAGGCAAGCACGCGCGGATCGATCCTCGGCGTGCTCGGGGCGATCGTCGGGGGCGTCATCGGGGACAATCCGTTTGGCAACCTCATCAGCCAGGGACTGCAGCGCTATGGGCAGCTCGCGACGCTGAGCTTTTCGCGCCAGCAAGAGTATGAAGCCGACCAGCTCGGCATTCGCTACATCGCGCAGGCCGGTTATGATCCGGCGGCGGGGTCGACCATGCTCGACGCGCTGACCCGCTCGGCGGCGCTCGAGGCCCGCGTCCAGGGCAAGACCGGTCGTTCTACGCCCGAATGGGCCAGCACCCACCCGCTGTCGGAGAATCGCTCGGCCCAGGCGCGCCAGCTGGCCGCGCAATTCGCGCGGGCCGGTGGCGGGGTCCGCAACCGCGATGCGTTCCTGGCGCAGCTCAACGGGATCAAGGTCGACGACGATCCCGCCCAGGGCGTGGTCGAGGGGACGACCTTCACGCACCCCGACCTTCGTCTCCAGTTCGTCATCCCGACCGGCTACCAGATGTCGAATAGCGCCGATGCGGTGACCATCGAAGGGTCCGGCGCCAAGGCGCAATTCTCGACGGGCCGATACAATGGCAACATGCCGGCCTATGTTAACGCCGTGCTCCAGCAGCTGACCGGCGGACAGGCTCAGGTCCAGATGGCGCCGCTCCAGCAGACCAGCGTCAATGGCATCCCGGCCTATTACACGCTCGGCCGTGCCCAGACCGACAGTGGCGCTGTCGACGTCAGCATCTTTGCCTACCAGTGGAGCCCGACCACGGCCTATCACTTCGTCATGTTGACGCAGGGCGGGCAGGGGATTGGGCCGTTTCAGTCGATGGTCGGCTCGCTGCGCCGGATTACCCCCGCCGAGGCCGCCGCCATCCGACCGCGCGTAATCGCGGTGACGACGGTGCGCGCGGGCGATACCGTACAGTCGCTGGCCAGCCGCATGGCCTACCGCAACTTCCAGGTCGAACGCTTCCTGTCGCTCAACAATCTTCAGGGCTCGAATCGGCTTCTGCCGGGCTCCAAGGTCAAACTGGTGGTGTACGGCCGTCGATAGCAGTCCCGATTGACCGGCATGCGGGGTGTCCAGTCCCGCCTACCGGCTTAGTGGTTCTGAATTTCCGAATTGATCATTGTCCACATACCCAGCGTACCTCCCCCAAGGGACGACAGCCCCGCGACCATCGCGATGATGATGCAGGCACAGATCAGCCCATATTCGATCGCCGTCGCTCCGCGCTGGTCGGCACGAAGCGAACGCCGTTTGCTTGGGATAGCGTTCAAGCTTCCCTCCTCTGGTCCACGTCCACCCGATCTGGATTAAAGAGGCAGGGTTAAGAAAGTTTGCCCACGGCGAAGTTAATTTTTCGTGAGCCGCGAAAGATCTGTCGCCGGCGACCAGGCGGCGAAGTGCACGATGTCGACGGTCTCAACCGTCCGTCCCTCGTGGTCGGCGAGCGCCGTGAACGCCCTGCGCGCGGCGTCCAGGCCGGTGCGAAGGAGCGGGCGGCGGGGCCGCTCCGCAAGGCGATTGGTGCTCGCCATGCGCCGCAGATCGCGGACCAGCGTGTCGAACGAAGCGTAGCGCAGGCTGAGCCGGTCGACATCGACCACCGGATCGACGAAGCCGGCCGCCGCGAGGAGACCGGCAAAGCTCGCCGGGTCGATCCGCGGATGGACGTGCGCCGCCGCGCCGCTTCCCGCCGCACGATCGGCGGCGTGCATCGCGGTCCTCAGCGCTGCAAGCGAATTTCCGCCCGCGAAGGCGCCAAGGAACAGGCCATCGGGCGCCAGCAGGAAGCGGACCGCGCCAAGCAGGGCGGGGAGATCGTCGGCACTGTCGAGGTCGCCGATGCTCAGGCACAAGTCGGGCGCTTCCGGAAGTGGCGCGGTCCAATCGTTCCCGGCGATGACGACGGTCTTGAAATCAGCTGCGCGCAGCCGCTCGGTCCAGCCTTTCCTGTCTTCGCCAAGCAACAGCACCGTTGAGAAGTCGCGGCGCACCGCGGCGAGCCGCCCGAGGCACTCGTCGAAGGCGCGCTCGTGGAGGAAATAATCGGCGCCCATCGCCTCGGCGCGCGCGCGGCGCAGCGGGACAAGGGATCGGTCGAGCAGGGGTGCGGTCATTACCGCGCTTGTGCGGCGGCGGCCGGCGCGCGACAAGGGGCCGCCGAAGGAAGGGTGGGGGATGACCGCAATCTCGGCCGTCAAAGCGCCGCTGCGCTGGGCCCGCTTCGCGCTCGACCTCGTGCTTCCGCCGCGCTGCCCGGGTTGCGGCGAGATCGTCGCCAATCTCTACAGCTTCTGCGCGCCGTGCTGGACCGGGCTCGACTTCCTCGGGGGCAGCGGTTGCATCACGTGCGGAATCCCGCTCGAGGCGACCGAGAGCGGCACTTGCGCGGGGTGCCTCGTCAAGCCGCCCTTGATCGCCCGCACCCGCGCCGCAGTGGCCTATGGCGACGTTGCGCGGTCGCTCGCCATTCGGCTCAGATATGGCCGCAAGGTCGCGCTGGCGAAGGCGATGGCACGCTTCATGGCTCCGCTGCTCGGCGATCTGCCCCAAGGTGCGCTACTGACCCCCGTTCCGCTTCACCGCTGGCGAATTGCGGCGCGCGGCTTCAACCAGTCGCTGCTGATCGCGCGCGAGATCGGCCGGCTGCGCGGCATCGGCGTCGCCCCGCGAATGATGCGACGCACCAAGTCGACCCCGCCGCTCAAGGGAATGAGCTTTGCCGAGCGCCGCCGGACCGTTGCCGGCGCCTTTGCCCTGCGCAACGGCGTCGACGTCGCGGGCCGAACGATCGTGCTGGTCGACGACGTCCTGACCACCGGCAGCACCACCGATGCCTGCGCGCGCGCCTTGCAGCGGGGCGGTGCGGCGCGAATCGAACTGCTGTGCTGGTCACGCGTTGTTCGCAACCCTATCTTCGGGGGCTGAACCGCCAACCAACGCAAAGGATATCCCGTGGCCAAAGTCGAAATCTATCTGAAGACCAGCTGCCCTTACTGTCTGCGGGCGCGCCAGCTGCTCGATTCCAAGGGGGTCGCGCACGAGGATTTCGTCGTCGACATGGGCGGGCCGAAGAAACAGGAAATGGTCCAGCGCGCAGGCGGCCGCACGACCGTCCCGCAGATCTTCATCGACGGCCGGCACATCGGCGGCTGCGACGACCTGATGGCGCTCGACCGGCAGGGCAAGCTAGACGCGCTGCTTGCTGCCTGATGCCGCGCATCGCGCTCTACCAGGCGCAAAGCGGGATTGATCCCGTCGTCAACGCCGATGCGCTGGTTGCGGCGGTGATGGCGGCGGGGGCGGGCGGGGCGGCGATGCTGTTCACGCCCGAAATGTCGGGCCTGCTCGATTCGAACCGCGAGCGGGCTGCGGCGAAGATTGCCCGCGAGGAGAATGATTCGGTGCTCGCCCGGGTGCGCGAGGCGGCGAGCAAAGCCGGCCTTTGGGTCCACCTCGGCTCGCTCGCGGTCCAGGCCGGCGACGGACGCCTGGCCAATCGCAGCTTCGTCATCGGGCCGACGGGCGAGATCCTTGGCCGCTATGACAAGATTCACCTGTTCGACGTCGACCTGCCGACCGGCGAGCGGTGGCGCGAATCGGCGGCCTATCGCCCCGGCGAACAGGTCACGCTGGTGCCCGGGACACCGGTCGGGACGCTCGGACTGACGATCTGCTACGACCTCCGCTTCCCGGCGCTGTTTGCCCGTCTCGCCGAAGCTGGCGCGGAGACGATTGCTGTTCCGGCGGCCTTCACCGTGCCGACCGGCAAGGCCCATTGGCACATCCTGCTTCGCGCCCGGGCGATCGAGGCGGGGCTGTTCGTCGTCGCCGCCGCCCAAACGGGCCATCACGAGGACGGGCGGCGGACATTTGGTCACAGCCTCATGGTCGATCCGTGGGGCGATGTTCTGCTCGACATGGGCGAGGGCGAGGCGCCTCGCCTTGCCTTTGCCGACGTGGACCTCGCGCGCATTGCCGAGGTCCGGGGGCGCATTCCGACGATTGCCCACCGCCGTCCCATCCCGACCATTTGAAAAGTCGCCGCGCCTTCCGTATCGGGAGACCCAATGGCTCCGTAGCTCAGCAGGATAGAGCAGCGGTTTCCTAAACCGAAGGTCGGGGGTTCGAGTCTCTCCGGGGCCACCAACACAGGATCAAGGCCGATGAAGCTCTTCACCGATCATCCGCGCTCGCTGGGCATGAGCTGGGCCGGGCATGGCCGCGGGGCCGTCGCGATCGGCGCGGCGATGGTCACGGCCGGCGTCGCCTGCATCGTCCACGCGCTCGTCCCCGGCTGGTTCACGCAGACTGCGGGGCGGACGGTCAGTAGCCTTCACGACCAGATGACCCGGCGCAAGGCCGGCGCCGTCAATCCCGAAAGTTGGCCCGATTATGAAATCTAGCCCGTTGCCCGCCCCATTCGAGGATCGATCATGACCGCTTCCCCCGACGACGGTGACCTGGTCCAGCCACCGAAGAAGATCCCAGTTCCCGACGAGGTGTCGGACGCGGTGCGAACCCTGATCCGGTGGGCCGGGGACGATCCGTCGCGAGAGGGCCTCCTCGACACGCCGGCGCGCGTCGCGCGTGCGTGGAAGGAATATGCCCGCGGCTATTCCGAAGACCCCAGCGTCCACCTTCGTCGCACGTTCGAGGAAGTTGGCGGCTACGACGAGATCGTGCTGCTCAAGGACATCCCGTTCCAGTCGCATTGCGAGCACCATATGGCGCCGATCATCGGCAAGGCGGCGATCGCCTATCTGCCGCGCGACCGCGTCGTCGGTATTTCCAAGCTCGCGCGCGTGCTCCATGGCTTCGCCCGCCGGCTGCAAGTCCAGGAGCGGCTAACCGCCGAGGTCGCCAATTGCATCTGGGAGCATCTTCACCCGCTCGGGGTGGCGGTGGTGATCGAGGCGAGCCATGCCTGCATGTCGGCGCGCGGGGTCAATACGCCCGGCGTGTTGATGACCACCAGCCGGATCATGGGCTGCTTCCGCGACGACCAGCGCAGTCGCGGCGAGGTGTTCGCGCTGATGGGTTACTGAGGCGAGGGATCGCTTGCGGGGCTGCTCTCGCCGTAGCGCGCCTGGATGAAGCGACCCTGCGTCTCGAACGCGGCAACGTCGCCCCGGGCGAGATTGTCAGCCACTTCGTCGAGTTTCGTCCGCCCCGCCGCGAGGCTTTCGGTCAGCCGCTGGTCGAGCGTAACCCCTTCGCCATCGGCCTCGGCGCGATAGGCCGCGGGCACGTTGAGGTAGCGATCGACCAGCCCGGGCAAATGGATCGACATCAGCCGCCGCGCGTCCTGCGCCGCCGGGTCGAGCGTCTCGACCCGGCCGAGGACTTCCTTCAGCCTGGGCAGCATCGCGCTGATCTTGTCGACTTCGCCCTGCGCCGGGGCGGGAAGCGCCCTGCGGCTGCGGAATAGATAGGAATCGAACCGGTCGACCATCTGCGGATTGGGCAGGTCGGGCGTCACCGCTGGCGGGGCGATGG
>JALYIX010000080.1 GCA_030775565.1 Pseudomonadota bacterium
CGATCCGGAGCTGCATGATGCGGCGGTCGAGATTCTCGATTTCCTCGGGCTTGGATTCGACCTCCATGCGCAGGCGCGAGGCAGCCTCGTCCATCAGGTCGATCGCCTTGTCGGGGAGGAAGCGGTCAGCGATGTAGCGGTTCGAGAGAGTGGCCGCGGCGACCAGCGCGGCGTCGGTGATGCGCACGCCGTGGTGGAGCTCGTACTTCTCCTTCAATCCGCGCAGGATCGAGATGGTGTCGGGGACGGTCGGTTCGCCGACGAACACCGGCTGGAAGCGGCGTTCGAGCGCGGCGTCCTTTTCGACATGTTTGCGATATTCATCGAGCGTGGTCGCGCCGATTGCATGGAGTTCGCCGCGCGCGAGGGCGGGCTTGAGCAGGTTCGAGGCGTCCATCGCGCCTTCGCCTTTCCCTGCGCCGACCAGCGTGTGCATTTCGTCGATGAACAGGATGATCTGGCCGTTGGCCTGCTTGACCTCGTCGAGGACGCCCTTCAATCGCTCCTCGAAATCGCCGCGATACTTCGCCCCGGCGATCAGCGAGCCCATGTCGAGCGACATCAGCTTGCGGTCCTTGAGCCCGTCGGGGACGTCGCCGTTGGCAATGCGCAGGGCCAGACCCTCGGCGATCGCAGTCTTGCCGACGCCGGGTTCGCCGATGAGGACGGGGTTGTTCTTGGTGCGCCGGGCGAGGACCTGGATAGTGCGGCGGATTTCCTCGTCGCGGCCGATGACCGGGTCGAGTTTCCCCTCGCGCGCGGCCTCGGTGAGGTCGCGCGAGAAGCGCTTGAGCGCGTCGTAGCGGTCTTCGGAGGCCGCGCTGTCGGCGGTGCGGCCACCGCGGAGCTTGTCGATTGCCGCGTTGAGCGCCTGCGGGGTGACGCCCGAAGCGCCGAGCGCGGTGGCGACGTCACTGCCCCTGGCCACCAGCATCGCGAGCAGCATCCGCTCGACCGTGACATATTGGTCGCCGGCCTTTTTGGCGATCGCCTCGGCCTGGTCGAGCAAGCGGATCGTGTCGCCATCCATCGCCGGGGCCGAGCTTGCCCCGCTGCCGGTCACCACCGGGATTTTGTCGACCAGCGCATCGACTGCGCGCTGCGCCGACTTGGCGTCGCCGCCCGCCGCGTTGAGAAGCCCTGCCGCCATGCCCTGCTCGTCGTCGAGCAGCGCCTTGGCGAGGTGTGCCGGCGCGATCCGCTGGTGATGCTCGCGCACCGCGATGGTCTGCGCTGCCTGCAGGAAGCCGCGCGCGCGCTCGGTCAATTTCTCGAAATCCATCATCGCCCTCCGTCTGGAGGCGAAGGTAGTGTGACATTCAGGCAACACAAGGGGCGGGCCCGCGATTAACCGAGGCGGCGTGCTCACGGCGCACACCGCGCGTCCCGATCGCAAACAAGTTATTCATCATCTTCGCTTACCGGCGATGCGAGCTTTCAGGAGACGCAGGCTGCACGCATTGGTTCGCCCGTTGCACTACCCGTTGCCCGGCGGACCCGTCTCGGCCGAGGATCGCCGCGCGGCACTGGTGCTGCTGGTCGCGATGCTCGGCTATGGCGTTGCCCTGCAAATGCTGAGCGGGGTTCCGCTCCGCGCGCTGTTGAACGTCATGATCATTTATGACCCGATGGCGCTGCTCGGCATGCTGATCGTGGCGTTACTCACCGTGAGCGTGTGGCTGCTGACCCCGGCGAGCCGCCGGAATGTCCAGACGCGCTTGTTCTGGCTGATCGTCGCCGGGTCGATCGCCTGGATGATGTTTCCCTTTTTTGCGATGTTCAAACAGATGATCCTGCCGACGCGCGACTTCCCCTGGGATCGCACCTTCGCCCATGTGGGCCGGTGGTTGCTGGGCGTGTCGCCGTGGACGCTGGTCCACGCCATGTTCGGGACGATGAACGGCGCGCGGCTGCTCGATTTCCTGTACAGCATCTGGCTGCCGATGATCTTCCTCTTCCCGATGGTCGTGGCGGCCGCGATCAGCGATGCCATGGTTCGCTTCCGCCTGCTCCTTAGCTGGGTGGGGGGTTGGGTGGCGATCGGCACGATCGCGGCCTGGGCGTTCGCCTCGGCTGGCCCGATCTATTTCAACTCGCTGATCGGACCCGATCGAAGCTACGCGCTGCTCCAGCTCAGGCTCGCCGAACTGGCCAAGGCCGCCGCGGCGCAGGGTACGCCGATCGTCGCGGTCCAGTTTCAGCCCGAATTGCTCGAAGCCTTTCGGCTCCACGATTATGCGCCGGCGGGCGGGATCTCGGCGATGCCGTCGATGCATGTCGCCATGGCGACGCTGCTCGCGATTGCCGGCTTCACCCGCAATCGCGCCTGGGGCCTCCTGTTCACACTCTATGCGCTGTTGATCTGGGCGGGATCGATCTTCTTCGGCTGGCATTATTTCGTCGACGGACCGGTCGCCGCGCTGATGATGGCCGGCGTGTGGCAAGCGAGCGGGTCACTCGCCCGGCGGGTCTATCGTTCCG
>JALYIX010000081.1 GCA_030775565.1 Pseudomonadota bacterium
GTCCTCGACCTCGACCGCCATGCGCTTGTCGTGCGGATCGAGCGACGGCGCGCGCGGCACCGCCCACGACCGGAAGGTGCCCTCGAACTCGAGCCGCAAGTCGAAGTGCAGCCGCGTCGCGTCGTGCTTCTGGATCACGAAGCGCAGTGCCTCCGAAGGTTTGACCTTGGCGTGTTCACCCGACGGCTCGGCCGTCGTCGCGAAATCGCGCATCTCCTGGTATTTCGCGAGCTTGGTGGCGGCCATCGTCGTTCCCGCGTCTAGGGCATCGGGATGTAACGATCATTTCGTCGCTGGGCTCCCAAGTCGATGCGCCGGAATGAGTCCTTTTGGAATCGAGCGCGTTGACCGCATCGGAGAACAATTCATGAATCAAGCATCCCCGAAAGTTGCAGTCGGCGGCACCCGCCGCTTCAGCGTCCACGCTCGCCACATCGATCAGCATCATGCCCGGCTGCTCGACGAGGTGTCGTTCGAGGCCGCCGCGGTGGCCTATGTCGAAGACTTTCACCCCGCCGTCGATGCCGGCAACGAAGTCAGCGTCATCGTCCACGAAGTCGGCACCGGACACCAGCACTGCTTCCGGATCAACGTCCACTCGGGTGAGACAGCGCTCTGTGGATAGATCGAACGAAATCGCCCCCTGATCGTTGAACCGGGTCCGACGCCATTCCGGCGTCATGCGAGGGTCTCGACATGGCGTATCGTCCGAGCTGGCAGGGTCATCTGAAGCTGTCGCTCGTCACCTGCCCGGTGGCGCTCTATACGGCGACCAACGCCGGCGGCGACGTGCACTTCAACCTGATCAACCCCGCCACCAACAACCGCATCAAGATGATCACTACCGACCCCGATACCGGGCCGATCGAGCGCTCGTCGCTAGTCAAGGGCTATGAGGTGTCGAAGGGCGAGTACATCCTGCTGACCGACGAGGAGATCAAGTCGGTCAAGCTCGAAAGCACCAAGACGATCGACATCGAGCGCTTCGTCGCCGGTGATGAAATCGACCGGCTGTATTGGGACAATCCCTATTATCTCGCGCCCGACGGCAAGCTCGCGCAGGAAGCGTTCGGCGTCATCCGCACCGCGATGGAGAAATCCGGCCAGATCGCGCTCGGGCGCATCGTCATGGCGACGCGCGAGCGCATTCTCGCACTGGAACCGCGCGGCAAGGGCATCCTCGCCTACACGATCCGCTCCGATGCGGAGGTCCGCAAGCCCGATGAGATCTTCGCCGGGATCAGCGATGCCGCTGCTGATCCCGGCATGATCGCCATCGCCGAAAAGATCATCGAGCAGCAGGAGGGCCCGTTCGACCCGAGCCAGTTCGTTGACCGCTACGAGCAGGCGCTGAAGGGGCTGATCGAGGAGAAGAAGAAGGGCCATGTGCCCGCCGCGGTCGCCGAGCCCGAGAACACCAACGTCATCGACCTGATGGCGGCGCTGCAGGCGAGTTTGCGGGGTAGGGGTACTGCGCCGGCGGCGAAGCCTGGCGTGGGCAAGGGGAAGGTTGCGAACGAGAAGGCACCGGCAGCCAAGGCGACAAAGGTTGCTCCGGCAAAGGCCGAAGCCGCCAAGCCGCGAGCGCGCAAGGCGGGGTGACTCGATTTAGCTATGTCATCCCCCGGGAAGGGGGGAATGACGGAAGCGGCTCGCGCGTAAAGTCGTCCAGCCTCAGTCCTTGCCACCCAGCTTGCGGTAAGCCTGGCGCGCCTCGACCAACGCCGCGGTCGCCTGCTTGCGGCCTTCGACATAGGCGTCCTGCGCCGCCGCCCGCTTGGTATCGAGCGCTTCCTGCCGCCGTCGCAGTTCGGCTTCCTCCCGCTTGCGCGCTTCGTCGAGCTGCCGAACTGACGCCTCGGCTTCGTTCAGCCGGCTCCGGTCGGGTGGCGGCGTGGTGGGCTTGGGCTTCGGCGTGGGCTTTGCCGGCCGCGCCGCTGCCTGCTTGATCGCGTCGGGCACCGCCCGCGGCGCATCGGGCACCGTCGGCAGCCCCGTCGGGTTGAGCTCGAACGGGTCGTTGGTGCCAATCACGCGCCGCAGCGGAACCTCGGCGTTGGCCAGCGCCGCGGCGACCGCCTGCGCGTCGTCGGTCACGCGCGCCTGCCCGCTGGCGAACAGGTCCTGTCGGACGCCCCAGGCGCGCAGGGCAGCGGGCATGCTCGCCGCGGCAACGACGGTGTCGTAGAAGCCGATGTGTGCCTGGAACACCTTCAGCTTCCGGC
>JALYIX010000082.1 GCA_030775565.1 Pseudomonadota bacterium
TGATAGTGCCTCGATGGCGCCAGCGGCGTTTTCCGATACCGCGCGAGTTCCACTCAAACCCTTTGCCGGTACGATCGGGCTAGCGCTTGCCGAGCCAGGTCTCCACTCGATCGTTCCCCCGCGGCGATCCGGCGGCAATCTCGACATTCGCGACTTGAGCACCGGCACGACACTCTACCTTCCGGTCGAAGTCGCAGGCGGCCTTTTCTCGATCGGGGACACACACGCCGCGCAAGGCGATGGCGAAATCTGCGGGACTGCGATCGAAAGCCCGATGGCGCTGACCGTCACGCTCGATCTGATAAAGGGCACGAACCTGGCGGGACCGCGCTTTACCACGCCAGGACCAGTCACGCGCCACCTCGATGGCGCTGGCTATGAGGTGACCACCGGCGTCGGTCCCGAGTTGATGACCTCAGCGCGCGATGCAGTCAGCCGGATGATCGACCTGCTGGTCCACGAGCATGGCATGGCGGCGGTCGACGCATACATGCTGTGTTCGGTGTGCGGTGACCTGCGGATCAGCGAAATCGTCGATTTGCCCAATTGGGTCGTCTCTTTCTATTTCCCGCGCATCGTGTTTTCCTGAGCATTATTGCGCAGCCGGGCCCACGACGGTCCAGCGCTTGCCACCGCGATCGAGTACGAAGCGGTGATACAGCAGCGCGCCGACGATGACGGTGAGCACCGCGATCACGCCCGGCCGCCCATTTGCAACGTCGTTCCCGGCAATGACCGCCAGCGCGCCGGCGCCTGCCAAGCTTGCGACATGGGTCAGCGGGTACAGCGGCGCGCGGTAGGTGCCGGGTCCACCAGTCAGCCCGTGGCGGCGACCGACGATTCCTGCCAGATTGAGCAGCACCCATTGCGCGATCCCGCAACCCGAGGCGAGCACGATGAGTTTCGACAAACCGAGGAAACAACAGGCGATAGCCGACATGGCGACGACGATCGTGGCGACCCACGGCGACCCGAAACGGGCATTCACCCGCATCAGTGCCCGGTTGATGGATCCGCTCCAGATCTGGTCGCGACCCGAACTATAGACAAAACGGCCGTAGCAAGTGATCCCCGATACCAAGGCGTTGAACAGTGCGGCGATGATCCCGATCGTCACCAACGTCGCGGTCAGCGGTGATGCCCGCTCCGCCAGAAAGGCCGTAAAAGGCGCTTCGCTGGAAAAGACGCCAGCCGCATGTTGCGTCCCGAGGACGATCCCCAATACGGGGACGAATTCGAACAATATGGTCATCAACACGATGGCAATGACGAGCCGACCGACGCTTGCGGGCGCGTGCATCTCCTCGCTGAAATAGATCGCCTGGCCCGCGCCGCTAGTTGCCCAGGAAGCTGCGGCTACGGCCAGTCCCAAGGCGGGGAGCGTCAGGTGGGCGGGCGTTCCGCCGGTAAAGACAACGGGGGCGTCTAAGAGGGCACCGAGCGATTGCACGGGATGCGCGAACCCGAGCAGCGCAATCAACAACAGCGTAGCGAGCTCGATCACGAGGAACGAACCGGTCAGTGCGGCCCCGGTGCGGATGTTCAAGACTGCAATCGCCGTAGCCAGCCCCAGCGAGGTCACCGCCGTCACGGTAACGGGCAAGGTCGGCACCAGTACATGCAGATACAGACCCACCCCGGTCGCGGAAACCGCGATAAAGACCGGCGTCTGCAAAAGATTGACGCCGAACTGCACGAACCCGCCACGCGGGCCGAGCGTGTTACCGATCGTCGCATAATCACCCCCGGCCAGCGGAAAGGACGAGCCGAGCTCGGCCTGAGCAAAGGTAAAGACCAGGGTCAGCAGACCGCCGAGCAGGAAGGCCAGTGCCGCTCCCGTCCCCGCCTGGTGCAGAATATCGGCCCCGGCGACCAATACCGACGCGCCCGGCGAAAGCACCGACAGCGTCAACATCGTCACCCCGACCGGGCCAAGCACGCGCTGTAAGGCCGGAGCGGTCGCGTCGGTCATTCACAGGCTCCGTTTGGCGCGGGTCGACAGGTCGTCGCAGCGCAGCGTAGCATCGCCCTAGGCGCTGTCGAGAAGTGAAATATTTTTGAAAAATTGCCGTCGTGCGCGCTGTCGAAAGCGGTATGATCGCGCCACTGAACCCTTTCAAGGCGAACCCGATGCTGCGATCCCTGGCATGTTTCCTGGCACTGATGCTCGCGGCGGCGGGGCCGGCGACGGCGGCAGACGGTGACCGGCACGCTTTCGTCATCAAGAATTTCAAATTGGAAAACGGCGTCGTCCTGCCCGAGGCCAAGGTGATGTACGCGACCTATGGCAAGCTCAACGCCGCGCGCGACAATGTCGTGTTATTGCCGTCCCACTACATGGCCGACGCTCACGGCTACGAGTGGCTGATCGGCCCCGACAAGGCGCTCGATCCGAAGAAATATTTTCTCGTCGCGACCGAACTGTTCGGTAATGGCCAGTCGTCCTCGCCCAGCAACACGCCCGCGCCGTTCGACGGGCCGCGCTTCCCGGTCACCAGCATCCGCGACAATGTCGCGGCGGTGCACCGGTTGCTCGGCGATGCGCTGGGCGTGCGCCATCTGCGCGCGATCATCGGCTTTTCCATGGGCGGGCAGCAAGCGTTCCAATGGGCAGTGACCTATCCCGACTTCATGGACCGCATCGTCGTCACGTCGGCTACCGCCAAGACCTGGCCGCACGGCATCGTCCGGCTGGAAAGCCAGATCATCGCGATCGAGAGCGACCCCGTCTTCGCGGGCGGTGACTACAAGGTGCCGCCAAAGAAGGGTCTTCAGACCTTCGGCGCGATCTGGGCCGGATGGCTGTTTTCGCAAGGGTGGTGGCGCGAGGAACTGTGGCGCGCCGGCTCTCCGCCCGGGACGACCTTCCGCACGGTGTTCGACGGGCTCTACAAGGATTTTATTCCCGGCGCCGATGCCAACGACCTGATCCTGCAAATGCACACATGGGAGGGCCACGACATCGGCACGACGCCCGGCTTCGGTGGCGACGTCAAAAAGGCGCTGGCGTCGATCAAGGTGCCGTTGCTGTACATGCCGTCTGCGACCGATCTCTATTTCCCGGTCGACGATGCCCGCTACGAGGCGGACTTCATCCCGCACGTGAGCTTGTTGCCGATCCCATCGCTTTGGGGGCACACTGCGGGCGCGGCCAGCAATCCGGCCGACGCCAAGTTCCTGAACGATCATATCGCCTCATTCTTGGCGGTCAGGTAACGGGCGCGTTCAGGCTGCTCGAACATGGTCCAAAGCGGGTTGGATCGCTTCGCACCCTGCGGCAGCACGATCACCGGACTTTGAACACCGCTTTTGGCAGCACGACGTGGACGCCCTTGTTGTGATCGACCAGCTCGGTCACTTCGACATTCCCCGCCACGCTGACGAGCATATAGGCGTCGTCACGGCTCATCCCCTTCGTGGTGACGAGGAAGTCGATCATGTTGCGCAGCGCCTTGCGGGTGGCATTGCTGAGGTCGTCGTCGAACCCCATCGAAATATAGGCATCCGGCGTCTCCGCGCGCGGGTACGGCGTCAACTGCTTCTTGTGCAGGACGAACTCGAAGGTACCGGTGAGTGAGGTTTCCAGCGCGGTGATGTCGACCTCGCCATTACCCTGCGCGGCGTGGCCGTCGCCCGCCTGAAACAAGGCTCCCTTGGCGTGAACGGGAAGATAGAGCGTCGTCCCCGCAACCAGCGCCTTGTCATCCATGTTGCCCCCGTTGATCGTCGGGGGCGCGGAATCGTAACGCCCGAAGGCCGGCGGCGGCGCGACCCCCATGCTGCCGAAGAAGGGGGCCAGCGGAACCTCGATCCCGGGGCCGAAATTGCCGACCATCCGCTTGGCATCGAGCGGCACGATCTTCATTCTCGAATAGGGAAAATCGTCGGTCAGGAAGCCCGCGCCATAGCGAAAGGCATTATAGGCATAGGGTATCGCAAGGTCGATCTTGCGGATCCGCACCTCGAGCGTGTCACCCGGCTCCGCGCCCTCGATCGCGATCGGACCGGTCAGGATATGACCACCCGGACCCCGCGCGGACGCCGGCACTCCGTCGTAGACGGCCCGCAACGCCGGTCCGATGGCATCCGGCGCAACGCCCGCTTTTGCAAGGCCCGCCGGGCTGTTGGTGAGGAGCGTGTGCATCACCACCGTGTCGCCCGACTTGATCGTCAGGACGGGCTTGTCGGTCGCGTCATAATGGCCCCAGGCGACGGTTTGCGGGGTCGCCTTGAGCTCATAGGTGGCGGCAACGGCGGGCGTTGCGCACGCGACGACGGCAAGCAGCAGGATCCGCATCATCATATCCTTTAATAAGCCAGGGCGCAGCCGTCGGCGCGCATTTCGCTCGCCGCGGCATACACCCGCGTGGTGCCGTCCATGCGGTGCTCGACGCATTCGTAGCGCCCGAAACCACCGTCGGGATCGCCGATCGCCCAGCCGATCTCGGCCAAGCGCCGCCTGGTCGCCAGGGGCACGCCGCTTTCCAGCCGAAGAAGGCCGTTGGGGCCCAGCCCAGCCGAATCCTCGCCCATCGACTGGGACGACCCTTCGTGGTGCCAGCGTGGCGAATCGCCCGCGGACTGGATTTCCAGCCCGTAGTCGACACGGTTGACGATGATCTGCGTTTGCCCCTGCGGCTGCATGTCGCCGCCCATGACCCCGAAGCTCATCCACGGTCGTCCGTCGCGAGTCGCAAATCCGGGGATGATCGTCTGGAAAGGCCGCTTGCCGGGCGCATAGATATTGGGATGCCCGTCCTTCAGGCTGAACAACTGGCCGCGATCCTGGAACATGAAGCCCATGCCATCGGCGACCAGCCCCGATCCCATGCCGCGGAAATTGGACTGGATCATCGACACCATCATGCCGTCTTTGTCGGCACAGCTGAAATAGGTCGTGTCGCCATGGCTCGGGGCTTGCCCGGGATAAACCGGCGACAACAGCCGGTCAGGCCGGATCAGCTTGGCCCGCTCAGCCGCATATTCGTTGGAGATGAGCCACTCGACGGGAACGCGGGCGAAGTGCGGATCGGCATAGTAGCGCGCGCGGTCCTCATAGGCGAGGCGCTTCGCCTCCGCCTGCAGGTGGATCGACAGCGGGGACTGGAACCCGGCGCCCTTGAGGTCGAAATGCTCGAGTATGTTGAGCATCTGCAACGTCGCGAGGCCCTGCGTATTCGCGCCCAGCGCATGCACCGTCGTCCCTCGATAGTCGGTCGTGTTGGGGGCGATCCATTCCGAGTGATGCGCGCCAAGGTCGGCCGCCGACAGCCAGCCACCGATGCGCTTGAAATAACGCTCGATCACTTGCGCAATCTCGCCACCGTAAAAGGCATCCCGCCCACCCTTGGCAATCGCGCGATAGGTTCGCGCCAGGTCTGGATTGCGGAAAACCTGGCCGGCCATCGGTCCTCGTCCGTCCGACAGGCCGTAGGTCCGCAATGCGTTGGCCGATTCTTCCAGGCCGTTGCCCGGGCGGCGGAACGCGATCAGGTTGCGGCGGATGTAATAGGCAATGATGTCGGGAACGGGCGCGCCCGCCTCGGCATGGGCGATGGCGGGCCCGAACAGCTCGGCCCAAGGCAATTTGCCGTAGCGCTGGTGCATGGTCCACCACGCGTCCACCGCTCCGGGGACAGAGACGGTCACGGCGCCCAGTGCTGGCAAGGCCCCGTTCCTTGCCCGTGCACGTATTGTTTCAAGGCTGAGGGCGTGGGGTGAGGCGCCAGACCCGGCCAAGCCGACGACTTTGTTCTGCCGCGGGTCCCAGATCATCGCGTAGGCGTCGCCGCCAATTCCGCTCGACGTCGGTTCCAGAAAGCCAAGACAGGCATTGATCGTGATTGCCGCATCGACCGCTGACCCACCGGCCTTCAATACGTCGATTCCCGCCTGCGTGGCGAGCGGGTGGGCGGTACCGGCGGCGCCGTGAAGGCCGTAGGCGGCGGTCCGTGAAGCGAAGCTGGCGCCAACCGGACGGTCACCCGCATGGACGTCGGGGCGCAAGAAATTATCTTCTCCAGCCTGCCACACCGGTGGCTGCCCGTCGGCAACGCTTCGCTCGGACGGTCGGGTCGTTGCCGTTCCCGCTGCTCCCGCCGTCTGACTGGCGACGGCCGGAATTAGCGCAGCTGCGGGGATGGTGGCGATGAAGGTACGTCGGCGCATAGCTTGAACTTTCTTTTTTCCAGCCTCGCGAATTGCGTCCCCTTATTCAAGCGATGATCGACGCGAGCGGATCATCGACCCGACCCATGACGGCGCCGCCTTCATCACCACGCGTACATAACGAACCGCGCGACTGCTGATGGTCGGATCACCCTGACCGCGACGAGGTCGCCGGCGGTGACCACCCCTCAATCCCTCGCGCAATCTGGCGGCGATTCCTCATGCGGCGATTGTGGTTACTCCCTGCGCAATCCCACGCTAAAGACGCCCAATGCCATTTCCCATCGAACTCGTCCGCGATCGGTTTCCCGCGCTTGCAGTGACAGACAGCGGCAGGAGGCGAATCTACTTCGACGCGCCCGGCGGCACCCAAGTATGCCGTGACTCGATCGACCGCATGAGTGACCACTTGGCGACGGGCACCGCCAATTCTGGTGGTGCCTTCGCAACGTCGCTCTCGACGGATGCCCTGAGCCGGGATGCCCATGAAGCGATGGCGGATGTGCTCGGTGGCAAGCGCGACGAGATCGCGTTTGGCCTGAACATGACCTCGCTTACCCTCTCTGTTTCACGCGCGCTTTCCCGGGACTGGAAGCGTGGGGACGAACTGATCGTCACGCGCCTCGATCACGACGCGAATGTCGCACCCTGGCTCGCAGTGGCCGAAGACATAGGCATGACGATCCGCTGGCTCGACTTCGATCAAGAAACCGGACGGCTGGACGTTGCGTCGCTTCCGAACCTGCTTTCACCACTGACAAAACTGATCGCGGTTGGCGGTGCGAGCAACGCATTAGGTACCCTGAATGACCTTTCAAAAATCGTCAGTGTCGTAAGAGCCGGGTCCACGGCGCTTGTTTATGTGGACGCGGTTCAATCGGCCCCGCACGTGCCGATCGATGTTCGAGCGATCGGGTGCGACCTGCTTGTCTGTTCGCCGTACAAACTGTTCGGGCCCCACGCCGGCGTTCTATGGTGTAAGGCCGAGCTGATCGAGAAGATCACAGCTTACAAGGTGCGGCCCGCATCGAACCGAGGCGCTGCCAGGTTCGAGACGGGAACGCCGTCATTCGAGGGTCAAGCTGGCGTACTGGGCATGGTCGAATATCTCGACTGGCTGGGTGGCCTGGTTTCCGACGAGAGCAGTCGGCGGGAAAGAATCCTCGCTGCCTTTGACGCCTGCGTGGCCTATGAACGATCTCTCGGCGATCGTTTTCTGGCCGGTTTGTCACGGATCAACAGCGCAACACTTTTCGGCCCTTCTACGATGGAAGGGCGCGTTCCTACGTTCGCGTTCACGTTGCGGGGCCATTCGCCGCAGGACGTCGAGCGCCATCTGGCTGGAAAAGGAATATTCGCCTGGTCAGGCAATTTCTATGCCGTGGAGACGGTCGCCCACCTCGGATTAGCCGACCAAGGCGGCCTCGTTCGCGTCGGAATGTGCCACTATAATACGGCGGAGGAGGTCGACCTCTTGCTGACCGCTTTAGGCGAGATCACCGATTAAGGGCGACCCCGGGGAACGGCGACGGGTGTGGATTTCATCGCTCCATCAGATCGGCTCAATCGCGCTCCTCGCGCAGGTCGCGAAACGCCAGTCTGCCGTGCTCGCCCCTTGCCGCCGGTGAGGGGCTAAGCTTGACCTTCGCCTTGGCATCGTGGCGGACAATATCTGAAACAAACGGGCGTGGATCGACCAAAGCGGGGGCTCGGACCGCCTTCCAACCGCTCGACGGTGCTATGGTTCTAGCTGCGCGAAGGGAAACTGGAATGTCCCGATGCGGCGAGATAGGCCTCGAGCTGGTGGGCCAGACGGTCGCCGCCGTGGATGCCGAGCTTCGTCCGGCGGAGCAGGATATCGTCCGCCGTCCCGGCCCATTCCTCTTTCGTTAGATAATCGACTTCAGCAGTGAAGAGACCCTCGCCGAGCGATTGACCGAGGTCGGCGATCGTCGATGCCGTGCCGAGCAGGCGGTCGATGCGCGTGCCATAGGCATGGGCCATGCGCTCGGCGACAGCAGCCGGGAGAAACGGCCAGCGCGAGCGGACCGAGGCGAGGAACTGGTCGAAGCTGCCGGGCAGATCGCCGCCGGGTAGCGGCGCGCCCGAAGTCCACGCCGGGCGCATCGCCGGGAGGAATGGCGCCAGCTGCTCGAGCGCATGTTCGGCGAGGCGGCGGTAGGTGGTGATCTTCCCGCCGAAGGTCGACAGCAACTGTGGTGCCTGGTCGGTGCCGAGCCGCAGGACGTAGTCGCGAGTCACTTCCGAGGCATTGTCGGCGCCATCGTCGAACAGCGGGCGGACGCCGGAGTAGCTCGAGACGACGTCGGCGGGGGTGATGGGCTTGGCGAAGTAACGGTTGACGCTGGCGCACAGGTAAGCGGTTTCGTCGGCGTCGATCGTCGGGTTGGATGGATCGCCTTCGAACGGCTTGTCGGTCGTGCCGATCAGCGTGAAATCATGTTCGTAAGGAATGGCGAAGACGATCCGCTTGTCGTCGTTCTGGAGGATGTAGGCGTGAACGCCGTCGAACATTTTCGGCACGACGATATGGCTGCCCTTGACCAGCCGGGGCGGCCGTTCGGCACGGGCTTCGGGCATGTCTTCAAGCACTTGTCCGACCCACGGGCCGGCGGTGTTGACGATCGCGCGGGCGGTGACGCTGGTCCCGTCGCCGAGGCGCGCGATCCACGTTTGGGGGCCGCGGCGGGCGCCGAGGAAGGCGGTGCGGGTGCGGATCGTGGCGCCGCGCTCGCTGGCGTCGAGCGCGTTGAGGACAACAAGGCGGGCATCGTCGACCCAGCCGTCCGAATAGACGAACCCGCGTTCGATCGGCTTGAGGCCCGCGCCCCATTTGGTGCCGGCGAGCCTGACCCCGTGCGAGCGCGGCAGGCGCGAGCGGCCGCCGATACGATCGT
The DNA here is from genome assembly GCA_030775565.1 of Pseudomonadota bacterium. Lineage (GTDB taxonomy): Bacteria > Pseudomonadota > Alphaproteobacteria > Sphingomonadales > Sphingomonadaceae > Sphingomicrobium. The sequence continues at coordinate 9,087 of JALYIX010000082.1, forward strand.
ACATGAGCAAGCCGAGGCGGATCAGCCACGCCGGGCGCATGCCCTTGGCCAGCGGCATGACGAAGCGCATCGGGCTGATCAGATGCGGCGCGATATCGAGCAATTTCTCGCGCTCGGCGAGCGATTCCCGGACTAGCCGGAATTCATACATTTCAAGGTAGCGAAGCCCCCCGTGGATCAGCTTGGTGCTCGACGAGCTGGTGTGCGAGGCGAGGTCGTCGCGCTCGACGAGCAGCACCTTGAGCCCGCGCCCGGCGGCATCGCGCGCGATCCCGGTGCCGTTGATGCCGCCACCGATAACGAGGAGGTCGTAATCAGCGCCTTGCGCGTTGACGCTAACCGAAGATTCCCAGCTCAACGCGAAAGGGTCCGCTTGACGGCTTGCTGCCAGCCGGCGTCGAGCACTGCCCGCTTGGCCGCCGTCATCTTAGGCCTGAACGTCCGGTCGGCGCGCCAGGTCGCGGCGACGTCGTCGATTCCGCTCCACAAGCCGACGGTCATCCCGGCAAGGAACGCCGCGCCCGCCGCGGTCGTCTCGATGTTCGCCGGCCGCGCCACCTCGGTGTCGAGCATGTCGGCGAGGAACTGGCAGAACCAGTCGTTCGCGGCCATCCCGCCATCGACCCGCACCTGCCGCACGTCGCGCGCGCCGTCCGCGCCCATTGCCGCGATCAGGTCGGCGGTCTGGTAGGCGACCGACTCGAGCGCCGCGCGTGCGAGGTGCGCCCCGCTCGCGTCGAAGGTGAGACCAGTGATCGTCGCCCGCGCCGCCGGATCCCAGTGCGGCGCCCCCAGGCCGACGAACGCCGGGACCATGTAGACGCCATGATTGTCGTCGAGCCGGGTCGCAAGGTCGTGGGTGTCGGCGGCATGGGTGATGATCCCGATCCCGTCGCGCAGCCACTTGATCGCCGCCCCCGCGACGAAGATCGATCCCTCGAGCGCATAGGTCGTCCGCCCGTCCAGCTTGTAGGCGATGGTGGTGAGAAGTCCGTGCTCGCTCGCGACCGCCTGCTCGCCGGTGTTGAGCAGCAGGAAGCAACCGGTGCCATAGGTCGACTTGACGTCGCCGCGCGCGAAACAGGCCTGGCCGAACGCGGCGGCCTGCTGGTCCCCGGCCATCCCGCCGATCAGCGTTGGGCGGCCGAGCAGGCTGGTCTCGCCATAGTCCGCGGCATTGTCGCGCACCTCGGGAAGGAGACTTGGCGGGACGGTAAACAGCCGCAGCAATTCCTCGTCCCACTGGCCACGATGAATGTCGAACAGCATGGTGCGCGAAGCATTGCTGGCATCGGTCGCGTGGACCTTGCCGCCGGTCAGCCGCCACAGCAGGAAGCTGTCGATCGTCCCCGCGGCAAGCTCCCCACGCTCGGCGCGGGCGCGGACGCCGGGGAGCTCGTCGAGGATCCACTTCAATTTGGTCGCAGTGAAATAGGGGTCTAGCAGGAGGCCGGTGCGCGCCCGGACGAGTGGTTCGCAGCCGTCGGCCTTGAGCTGCGCGCACAGGTCCGCGCCGCGCCGGTCCTGCCACACGATCGCGTTGTACACCGCCTCGCCCGTCGCGCGGTCCCACACGACGAGCGTCTCGCGCTGGTTGGTGATGCCGATCGCCGCAACCCGACCGCCGTCCGCCGCCGCCGTCTCGGTCAGCGTCGCAAGCGTGTCGCGCCAGATGTCCTCGGGGTCATGCTCGACCCAGCCGGCCTCAGGATAAGCTTGCGCGAATTCTCGGCGGATCGAGTGGCGCGGAACGCCGTCGCGGCCAAAGCTCATCGTCCGGGTCGAGGTCGTCCCCTGGTCGATCGCGAGGATGATGTCGGCGCTCATTTGGCGTCGAGGATGAGTTGCGCGACCGCGTCGATGATCGCCTTGGCGTCGAGCCGGTAGAGGTCGAACAGGTCGGGTAGATCGCCGGTCTGGCCGAACCGGTCGGTGCCGAGCGGGCTCACGCGGTGGCCTATGACGCCGCCGAGCCACGACAGGGTCGAGGGCGCGCCGTCGATGATCGTGACGAGGTTGGCGCCGGGGGCGAGGGCCGCGAGCAAGTCCTCGGCATGGCTTGTGGCGCGCGGCTTGCCCGTCCAGCGCGCGGCCTGGGCGGCGGACCAGTCGCGGTGGAGGAGGTCGGGCGAGGTGACCATCAGCAGCCCGAGGCCCGGCGCATCCTCGACCAGCTGCTCGGCGGCAGCGAGTACTTCGGGGGTGACGGCGCCGGTAAAGGCGATCGCGAGATCGGCCGGACCCGACGGCGCGCGGAGCCAGTAGCCGCCCTTGAGCGCGGGCTTCTGCCAGGCGTCGTCCGCGCGCTGGATCTGGGTGATCGACCGGGTCGTCAGGCGCAGATAGACCGAACCGCCGTCGTCGGCCTGCATATGCTCGAACGACCAGCGCATGATCAGCGCCAGTTCGTCGACGAACGCCGGTTCGAAATAGGTCAGGCCGGGCTGGCCGATGCCGATCAAGGGCGAGTTGATCGACTGATGCGCCCCGCCCTCCGGCCCGAGCGTCAGCCCCGACGGGGTCGCGACCAGGAGGAAGCGGGCATCCTGGTAACAGGCGTAATTCAGCGCATCCAAACCGCGCGCGATAAACGGGTCGTAGACCGTGCCCACCGGGATCAGCCGGGTCCCGAACAATGGCGCGGAAAGACCCAGGGCGGCGAGCATCAGGAACAGGTTGTTCTCGGCGATGCCCAGTTCAATATGCTGGCCGGCATGATGCGCCGCCCATTTCTGGGCGGTGGGGATTTTCGCGGCGGCGAAGATGTCACGCAGTTCCTGCCGCCGGAACAGCCCGCGCTGGTTCACGAACGCGCCGAGGTTGGTCGACACGGTGACGTCGGGCGAGGTGGTGACGATGCGGTCGGCGAGCGGGTGCCCGGACTTGGCGAGGTCGAGCAGGATCCGCCCGAACGCCGCCTGCGTCGCCTGCTCCGCGCCATCGGGCACCGGGATGACGTCGGGCACCGGAACGCGGGCAGCGGCGGCGGCACCCTTCGGCTTGGCCAGCGGACTCGCCTCGACGACCGCCCGAGCGGCCGCCGCGGCATTGTCGCCCATTCCGCCATAGGGCGCCCACTCGTCCCCCAGCGCAATCCCCATCGCGTCGCGCAGGCTCTCGATCTGGCCGGGGTTCATCAGTCCCGAATGATTGTCCTTGTGGCCCGCGAACGGCAGGCCATAGCCCTTGATGGTGTAGGCGATGAACAAGGTCGGCCGATCATCGTCGCACCGCGCGAACGCGTCGAGCAATGTCTCGATGCAATGCCCGCCGAGATTGGTCATCAGCTGCGCCAACGCCTCGTCGTCATGCTCGGCGATGAGCTTCACTGCCTTCGCGTTACCGGCAAGATCGCGGGTCAGCCGCTCGCGCCATGCGGCGCCGCCCTGATAGGTCAGCGCGGCGAATTCGGCATTGGGGCAATTGTCGATCCAGTCCGCGATCGCTGCCCCGCCCGGCTTGGCGAAGGTGGCCCGCTGCAGCTTGCCCTGCTTCAACGTCTCGACGCGCCACCCGCAGGTCTCGAAGATATCGTCGAAGCGGCGGAACATGCGGTCGGCGGTGGTGCTGTCGAGGCTCTGGCGGTTGTAGTCGACGATCCACCAGCAATTGCGGATGTCGTGCTTGAAGCATTCGATCAGGCATTCGTAGATATTGCCCTCGTCGAGTTCGGCGTCGCCCATCAGCGCGATCATCCGTCCGGCGTCGGCCTCGGCCATGTCGCCATGGGCGATGAGATAGTCCTGGATCAGGCTGGCAAAGGCGGTGACCGCCACGCCCAGGCCGACCGATCCCGTCGAGAAGTCGACCGGGATCGAATCCTTGGTCCTGCTCGGATAACTCTGCGCCCCGCCGAGCCCGCGATAGCGCTGCAGCGCGTCGAGGCTCTGCTGGCCGAGCAGGTAGTGGATCGCATGGAGCACCGGTCCGGCATGCGGCTTGACCGCAACCTTGTCGTTGGGCCCGAGCGCGCCGAAATAGAGTGCGGTCATGATCGCGGTGATCGAGGCGCAGCTCGCCTGATGCCCGCCGACCTTCAGACCGTCGCGGGAATCGCGCAAATGGTTGGCGTTGTGGATCGTCCACGATGACAGCCAGCGCAGGCGCGCCTCGATCGATTCGAGGACGGCGACCGTCTCGGCGCTCGGCTTGGCGGAAGAGGCGCACGTCAACATGGTCAAGCCCATGCCCTAGCGCGCCGGAAAAATCATCGCGAATAGAATTTCGGCATGGCCGACATTGAAGCGAGCGCCAGCGTCGACAATGCGCAATCCCCGCCAGGCCGGGGGACCAACGGCAGCAGGGTCAGCCTTGGGCGGGGGCGGGGGCGGGGCCGCGTTCGACCCTGCGCTCAGCGGGCTTCAGCGCGGCGCGGGGACGCGGTGGATTTGCGCTCGACCAGGCTGGCCGGGACGATCACGGGCTCGTCGGGTAGCCCAAGCCCACGATGCGCCGCGACGATCAGCTCGACCGCCTTCGACGCCAGTTGCGCGATCGGCTGGTCGATCGCGGTCAGTGGGGGCTGGACAAAGCGGACGATCGGGGTGTTGTCGAAACTGATCAGCGACAGGTCGTCAGGGACGACCATCCCGCGGGCATTGGCGGTGCCGAGCGTGGCCAGCGCCATCTGGTCATTGCTGGCGATGATCGCGGTCGCCGGGTCGGACCCTGACAACAGCATGGTCGCCGCCCGTTCGCCCGAGGCATAGCTAAAATCGCCCGGAGCGAGCAGGCCGTCGACCGGGAGGCCCGCCTCAGACATGGCATCGCGCCATCCTTCCACCCGCCGCGCGCTGAGCGAGTATTCGCTCGATCCGGCGATGAACCCGATGCGGCGATGGCCGAGTGCGACGAGGTGGCGCGTGGCGAGCCCGGCGGCGTGTTCGTCGTCCATGGTGAGGGCGATCCCCGGCCCCGCCGCGAGCGAGCCGATCCGCGCAAAGCTGATCCCTTCTTCGCCGAGCATGGTCGTGATCAGCAAATTCTCGCTGTGCGGCGGGGTCAGGATGACGCCATCAGGCTGAAGCGCGGCGATCGTCTCGCGCAGTTCGCGCTCGACATGGTCGTTGTGGGTGTCGACCAGTTCGAGCAACAGCCGATAGCCGAGTTCGGCGGACTTGATCATTCCCCCGAACAGCATCTGGTCGACCCAGTCGGCGCCCTCGCGGTTGGTCCAGTCGGCGATGGTGCGGTCGCGGTCGTTGAGCGACAGGATGAGATAGCTGCTCGACCCGCCCATGCGCCGCGCCGCGATCGACGGGACATAGCCCAGCCGGTCGATCGCCTCCTGGACGCGCTGGCTGGTCTGGGGGTGGACATTGGCCCCGCGGTTGATGACCCGGCTGACGGTCTGCAGCGACACGCCGGCGTCGGCGGCGACATGCTTGATCGTCACGCTCTGGCGGCGGCGGCGGCCCATCTAACCGCGCTGGCCCCGGGCCGCGGTCGGGGCGCGCTCGTCGCGCTGCCACACGCGCACCCAATCGACCTCCATCGCCTTGGGAAAGCCGCCGGTCGCCACGCCGTGCAGATTGCGCTGCTCGGGCAGATGACCGCCGATCGCCAGGTTGAGGATCAAGTGGAACGGCCGATCGAACGGCGCGTGGGCATCGGGCGACGCCGCGGTCGACCATGCGCCGATATCCTGTTCGGCATAGCGCTTGCCGTCGACCGTCCACACGATCCGGTCGGGGTCCCACTCCATGCCGTAGACATGGAATGCATCGATCGCACCGGCCAGTTCGACATTGGTCGACAGATATTTGTTACGCGGTGGAAAATCGCCGAAGTGGATCGTGCCGAGGACATGGTTTTCACGGCCGCCGGCGCAATTGCTGCACGGGGTGCCGAGATTGACCGCTTCCATGATGTCGATCTCGCCCGATCGCGGCCATGCGCCATAATGCCATTCCTCGGGCAGCATCCAGATTGCCGGCCACGTCCCCTGCCCCAGCGGCAGCCGGGCGCGGACCTCGACCCGGCCATGGAGCCACGAGGCGCGCCCGCGGGTGACCATTCGCGCCGAGGTGAACGGCTTGGTCGCTTCCCGCACGCGGCCATCCTTCCCCGGCTGGCCGTGCATCTGGGCCGGGCCATGCCAGGGTTCGCGGCGCGCCGTGATCGACAGGATACCGTCTTTGACCGAGGCGTTGCTGCGGCGCGCAGTATAGCATTGCTGCTCCTCGTTGCCGCCGCCGGCACAGTCGACATCGAAGTCCCATTTGTGACGGTCGATGCGCGTGCCGTCGAATTCATCCGACCAGACCTCGTGCCAGCCGGAAGCCATTACGGGAGGCGACGGCGGGGCCGCGAGCGAGGCAGCGGCGAGAAGCAATACGGCGATCATGAGCGCGCAGCCAATGGCCCGTGTGGCGTGCGCCGAGCGCGATTAAGGTGCCTTGCCGTGCTGATCTCGTAACCCTGCGACATGGCCGCCCTCCGTCCCTGTCGAGCCTTGACGGCTCTTATGCCCTCGTTCAGCCGGACTTCAATGTTAGCGTTCACCTTGTCAAGCGACCGAGCGGTTCAGCAGGGGTTCGAGCGACCGCCGCGGCACAATCACACCTTGCCACGACACGCCAATCATGCCAATTTCCTGGGAACGTTCTCATAAGAAACGAATAGCCGGGCGAGGGAAGATGATGCGCAAGAATGTTCGGGTTCCCGGCGATCGCCGGTCGCTCCTGTCAATGCTTGGCTGCTTGCTGATCGTGCCGGCACCGGTGCCCGCGCAGGCCGCCGCCCCGTCGGCCACGGCGCACCCCCAACGCTGGCCCAGCGCCCATAGCCCCGCGGCGATCAGCGATCCGGCGACCGAGGCGCGGATCGATCGGATGATTGCCGGCATGACGATCGAGCAGAAGGTCGGGCAAACGATCCAGGCCGACATCAGCACGATCAACCCGCAAGACCTCGATCGCTACCCGCTCGGATCGATCCTCGCGGGGGGCAACAGCGGCCCGTTCGGCGACGAGCGCGCCTCGAGCGGCCGCTGGGCTGAACTTGTCCGCCAGTATCGCGCGCACAGCAAGGCCTCGGGCATCCCGATCTTGTTCGGGGTCGACGCCGTCCACGGTCATTCCAACCTTCCCGGTGCCACGATCTTCCCGCACAATGTCGGCCTGGGCGCAACGCATGATCCCGCGCTGATCCGGCGGATCGGGGCGGCCACTGCCGATGAAGTGTCGGCCAGCGGCATCGAATGGACCTTCGCGCCGACGCTCGCCGTCCCGCAGGACGTTCGCTGGGGCCGCAGCTATGAAGGCTATTCCTCCGACCCTTCGCTGGTGGCAAGCTATGCCCGGGAAATGACGCTCGGCCTGCAGGGCCCTTTGCTCCCGCGCCGTCACGTCGCCACCAATCACGTCGCCGCGACGGCCAAGCATTTCCTTGCCGATGGGGGCACCTTCGGCGGCAAGGATCAGGGCGACGCAAAGCTGACCGAGGCTGAACTCGTCACTCGCCATGCGCAGGGCTATCCGGCCGCGATCGATGCCGGCGCGCTGACCGTCATGATCTCCTTCTCCAGCTGGAACGGGACCAAGAACCACGGCAACCGCTCGCTGATCACCGACGTCCTCAAGGGCCGCATGGGGTTCGCCGGGCTGACCGTCGGCGACTGGAACGCCCACGGCCAGGTCGACGGCTGCACCACCATCCATTGCCCGCAGACCTACAATGCCGGGCTCGACCTGTTCATGGCGCCCGACAGCTGGAAAGGGCTTTACGACAATACGCTGGACGACGTTCGCGCGGGCCGGATTCCGGTCGCGCGGATCGACGACGCGGTGCGCCGGATCCTGCGCGTAAAGGCCAAGCTGGGCCTGCTCGACGGGCGCCCGGTGCGCGACGACCCGTCGCGGATCGGCAGTGCCGCGCATCGCGCAATTGCGCGGCAGGCGGTCGCCGAAAGTCTCGTCCTGCTCAAGAACGAAGGATCGGTGCTGCCGATCCGCCCCGGCGCGCGGGTGCTGGTGGCCGGCGACGGCGCCGACAACATGGCCAAGCAGGCCGGCGGCTGGACCATCACCTGGCAGGGGACCGACACGACCAAGCGCGACTTCCCCGGTCGCTCGACCATCTTCGACGGAATCGCGAGCGCGGTCGCCGCCAGCGGTGGCAAGGCGACGCTGTCGGTCGACGGCCGTTATGACGCCAGGCCCGACGTCGCGATCGTCGTCTTCGGGGAAAATCCCTACGCCGAATTCCAGGGCGATGTCCCGACCCTCGCCTATCGCCCCCAGGACGACAGCGACCTCAAGCTGCTGCGCCGCCTCAAGCAGGACGGAATCAAGGTCGTGTCGGTGTTCCTTTCGGGACGGCCGCTGTTCACCTCGCCTGAAATCAACGCCTCCGACGCGTTCGTGGCCGCGTGGTTGCCCGGTACCGAGGGCGAAGGCGTTGCCGATGTTCTCGTCGCCGCGCGCGACGGGCGCCCGCGCAAGGATTTTCGCGGGCGCCTGTCCTTTGCGTGGCCGCGCGATGCCCGCTCGCCGATGATCCGACCCTTGTTCTCAGTGGGCTACGGCCAGACCTATGCCCGGCCCGGACATGTCGGAGCGCTCGCCGAAGCGCCGGGGATCGACATTGCCGCCGCGCTCAACCTCGACCGATATTTCGCCAAGGGTCGCAC
>JALYIX010000083.1 GCA_030775565.1 Pseudomonadota bacterium
ACGTCTTCGTCGCCGTCTTCCTTGCCAACACTCATGGCCATGGGCTTGGGCTTTCTTGCGATAGATCGTTCAAAGTAGACCCGGGCGGGACGGTCCCGCCCGGGTAATCAGGCTTAACGAATCGTCGAGTCGCCCTGGGCGCCCGTCGAGGTCATGCCGGTGCGCAGCGGCTCACTACCCGGCTGGGTCGGAGCAGCCGCCGTCTTGGTCTGGGCCGACGACTTGACCGCCGGACCGGTTGCCGGCGCAATCCCGCGCGGCTTCACCGCACCGGCCGACATGATGTAGCCATGGACGTCGTTGGTGAAGGCGGCGAGATCCTCCTGGATCGACTTGTTGCGGCGGATCAGCCAGTTGTAGGCGAGCACCGCAGGAACCGCGACGACCAGGCCGAGCGCGGTCATGATCAGTGCTTCGCCGACCGGGCCGGCGACCGTGGTGATCGACGCATCGCCCGACGCACCGATCTTGATCAGCGCGCGGTAGATGCCGATGACGGTCCCGAACAGGCCGATGAACGGCGCGGTCGAACCGACCGTCGCGAGGAAGGCGAGGCCTTCGCCGAGACGATTGCCGATGCCACCCTGCGAGCGGGCGAGGCTGTTGGCCATCCAGTCATGCTGGTCGATCGGATCGGTCAGCTTGCTGTGCTGGTCCTGGGCAACGAGCGCGTCGTCGACGATCGAGCGATAGGCGCTCTTGGTCTCGAGCTTGGTCGAAGCGTCCTTGAGGTTGGGCGCGTTCCAGAAATTGGCGCGCACCTTGTTGCCCTGGCTCATGATCTTCTGCTGCTGCAGCAGCTTGGTGAACAGGATGTAGAAGGTGCCGATCGAGAACAGCACGAGGATGATGAACACCGACCAGGAGATGACCCCACCCTCATGAAGTGCCTGAAACAGGCCATAAGGGTTGGCATCGGCTGCCGGTGCGGCGGCGGGAGCAGGATTTTGCATCGTATCTTCCTTCAGAAAAGCGCTTTTGAAGTGCGTACTACTCGGCCGGAATCTGCCAGGTAATCCGCTGACTGTAGGTATCAGTGGTCGGTTGTCCGTTCGTGTCCATCGCCGGTGTGAACCGGGCTCGGCGGCGAAGGATGTTGCAGGTTGCGCTGTCGAGTGCCGACGATCCGCTTGACGACGTCACGTCGCAGGCGGACACGCGACCGTCAGTCCCAATCGTCAGGCGGACGGCGGTCGTGCCGTGCTCGTTCGCGCTGAGTGCCGAGGACGGATAATCGTCGTTCGAAAATAGTCCGACTAGGCTACCCCTGGCCTTGGCAGCTTCCCGCTTTACGGGCGCCGGGGGAGGCGCTGGCGGTGCCGGCGGCGCGGGACGAGCTGTCGGCGTGATCACCGGCGGCGGCGCAACCGAGACCGTCTGGATCGGCGGCGCAATGGTCTGCATGCGGACCATTGGTGGCGGCGCGACGACCTGGGGCGGCGGCGGCGTATTCGGCTGCTTCTCCGGGGGCGGCGGCTTTTCTTCCGGCGGCGGGGGTGGCTCGGTCACGTCGAACGTCTTGAGGTCGGTCGTCGCCTTCTTCATTACATTATAGGCAAGACCGCTAACGAGCGCGTAGCCGAGGACGACGTGCAGCAGCGCCACGACGATGATCGATACCGTCCGGTTGGAGCTCATCTGCTTGCGATTGGCGTAAGACATTAAGCCGCAACTCTCCTCGTATGCCGCGAATCTCTCCGCAGGTGAACCGGGCCCCTGATGCGCCCTGATCCGGTCATCTTCCCAGCCGATGTATCAACATATCATCGGCAGGAAAGATCGCCTCATTAATGAACGCTCAATGGTGCCGCAACCGATTTTGTTCCGTATCCGGTACGCGCGGGAAACGATTCACGGGCAAAGTCCGGCAAAGGAAGCGATTTCGACCCCCACGCCGCGCGCATCGGGGTAGATGTCGGGCTTCGCGCTTGCAATCCGCAACGCCTTCACCCCGTGTGCCGCCGCGAACCGCTCGAACAGGGCATGGACCAGGGTTTCCTGCAGATTATAGCGGCGTTCGGAGGCAATGCGGCGGACTTCCTGGCGCAGATAATCATAGTTCCAGGCCGCCTCGGGGGCATCCCCTGCCGGCAACGCAAGCGCTTCCAGCCAGAGTTCGACCGTGATCAGCAGGCGCTGGGGTGAGCCGACCTCGAATTCGTGGAAGCCGATGTCGGTCATCACTTCGAGCGAATCGAGCAAGATTCGGCTTTGCCGCACTTGGAGCTGATCGGGCACGAGCCCCTGCAGCTTGATCGGTTCGTTCATATTTCCTCCAGGAACTGGACATCACGGGCGAGCTGCATGAAGTGCTGGCCGCCGTCGATGGTCATGGTTTCGCCGGTTACCGCCGGCGCGTCGATCAGATAGCGCAGCGCGCGAACGACATCCTCCGGCCGAACGCCGATGCCGAGCGGATTGAGCGCGTGCGACTGGTCGAAGTTCGCCGGCCCCTGGTCGCCCGACAGCAACATCAAGGCGGGCGCGATGGCGTTGACGCGAATTCCTTTTCCCGCAAGCGCCCGCGCCGCAAGCTGGGTCAGGCCGGCGAGCCCCTGTTTCGATAGCGTGTAGCTGAGGAAATCGGGATTTGGCGCCGCGAGTTTCGCGTCAAGCAGGTTGACGACGAGGGCTCCTGCCGGCGCTTCTCGGGCAAATGCCTCGATCAACAGCGCCGGTGCTCGCAGGTTGACCGCGATATGGGCGTCGAACTCGCTCAGCGACAAGGCCCCGAGTGCATCTTCCGCAAAGCGCGCGGCATTGTTGACGAGCAGTGCGAGCGGCGGCAGGCGACGTGCCGCGCGAAGGATGAGGTCGGCGCAATCCGCTTTGGCAAGGTCCGCCACGACGCGATCGGCGCCGTCCGGGACCCGGTCTTCCTCGTGGTGGACATGCGCGAGGACGCGCCAGCCATCGTCAAGCAGCGCGCGCGCAATGACCGCGCCGACCCTCTTGCCGGAACCAGTGACGATCGCCGTCCGCGGTGCGTCCGAATACATGTCTGGCGCCCTGACCGACCCGCCACGATCGCGCAAGGCTGGATTGCGGTCGCGCCTCGCCCTAAAGTAAGCGCGATGCCCGAGACCCGTCCGCCCATCACGCTAGAAGGTCGCTCGCTGGCCGGCCTCGCCGAGGTGATCGGAGGCCGCAGCCTGCCGCCGGTCGAACAATGGCACCCAGAGCATTGCGGCGACAGCGAAATGGTCATCCGCCGTGATGGCCGCTGGACGTACCGCGGCGAGCCGATCGGACGCGAGGCGATGGTTCGCCTCTTTTCCACGGTGCTGCGCCGCGAGCCCGATGGCAGCCATGTCCTGGTCACCCCGGGCGAGAAGTTGACGATTACCGTCGAAGCCGCCCCGTTTCGCGCGATCGCGATGACCAGCGAGGGCGAGGGACGCCAGCGCCGCATCGCGCTCGAGATCGATCATGCCGATGCGGTGATCGTCGGGCCGTCGCACCCGCTGGCGATCGTCGCAACGCCGGCCGGTCCCTCACCGCGGGTCGTCGTGCGCGGCGGACTCGAGGCGGAACTCGCCCGGCCGGTCTATTATGAACTGGCCGAGATAGCCTTGAACGAAAGCGACGATCCGCCCGGCATCTGGTCCGACGGCGCTTTTTTCGGGCTTGGCGCGCAGGACCAGCCCGCGTGACGACGCTTGTCGACCGACTGGCCTCAGCGCTTTCCCTTGCCGCGCCCCCGGGCCTCTCGGCGGGCGACCTTCACGATGACGACGAGGCGTCTGGCGACACGCGCGACGCCGCGGTACTCGTGGCGATCACCGACCGGCCCGAGCCTGGTGTCTTGTTCATCGTCCGGCCGGAAGCGATGCGCACCCATGCCGGGCAGGTCGCCTTTCCCGGTGGAGCGGTCGACCCCGACGATCGCGACCCCGCGCATACCGCGGTTCGCGAGGCATGGGAGGAACTTGCGATCGATCCGGCCAGGGTCCGCGTCTGCGGGATCGCCGACCATTACCGGACGATCACCAATTTTCGGGTGACACCGGTGGTCGGCGTCATTCCACCTAATCTAGAGCTGCGACCCGACCCTGCCGAAGTCGCCGACTGGTTCGAAGCGCCGCTCGCCTTCATTCTCGATCCGGCAAACCACACGCGTCACTCGGTCGTCCTCAACGCCCGTGCGCGAAGCTACATCCAGATCGACTGGCAGAGCTATCGGATCTGGGGCGCAACCGCGGCGATGATCGTCAATCTGTCGCGTCGGCTGACCGGCATCGCATGAAGCTTGATCCCGCCGCATGGCTCGACCGGCCGGGGATTAAGCCGCTGCTCGCCGCGCTCGACGCCGGCGAGGGAGCGACTCGCCTCGTGGGCGGCGCGGTGCGCGATCTCGCGCTTGGCCAAGAGGTCGCCGATCTCGACCTCGCAACGCGGTTGCGGCCCGACGCGGTGATCGCCCGGCTTGAGGCGGCGCGAATCAAGTCGGTCCCGACGGGTCTCGCGCATGGCACCGTCACGGCGGTCACCGCGGGCACCGTCGTCGAAGTTACCACGCTGCGCAGTGACGTCACCACCGACGGTCGGCGCGCCACGGTTGCCTTCACCGACGACTGGGCGGCCGACGCCGCGCGCCGCGACTTCACGCTCAATGCGCTCTATGCCGATCCGCTCTCCGGCGCGCTGTTCGACCCGACCGGCGACGGACTTGCCGACCTCGCCGCGCGCCACGTCCGCTTCATCGGCGCACCCTTGTCGCGCATCGCCGAGGACCATCTTCGCATCCTGCGCTTTTTCCGCTTCCACGCCCGCTTCGGCCGGGGCGAGCCCGACGCCGATGCCCTTGCCGCCTGCACCGCGCGCGCGAACGACCTGATGTCGCTGTCGCGCGAGCGAATCGCCGACGAATTGCTCAAGCTGCTGGCGCTCCCGGACCCGCTCGCGACGATCCGACTGATGATCGACCGGGGCATCCTCCGCCCGGTCCTGCCCGAAGTGGCGAGCGCCGAGCGCCTCGTCGCGCTGCTCGATGCCGAGCGCGCCGCCGATCTTCCCGGCGACGCGCTCCGCCGCCTTTCCGCCCTTCTCCCGCGCGATCCGCTGGTCGCCGCCAAGATCGGCGCACGTCTCAAGCTGTCGCTCAAGGCGCGCCAGCGTCTGGCGCAGGCGGCCGACCCGACCGATCTCGGGGCACCGCAGGTCCATGCCTATCGCCTCGGCACCGAATCGGCGGTCGACCGCTTGCTCGTGGCGAACCGCTGGGCGGAGGCAAGGGAGATCAGCACATGGCCGGTTCCGCGCCTGCCGCTGTCGGGCGGGGCGCTCATCGCTCGCGGCGTCCCGCAAGGCCCGCTGGTGGCGAAGACCCTGCGCCGAATCGAGCAAGACTGGCTCGACGCCGGCCTGCCTGCCGGTCCGGCGTTCGATGCGCTGGTCACGCCAGCCATTGCCGCCACCCTCGCCGCGCGATAGCCTGCCCCGGTGGATGCTCCTTCTCCTCGCCAGGCCGATCCGGCCGCCCGCGCTCGCCTGACCGAGGCACTCGTCGCCACCGGTCAGGAGGATCGCGCTGCGTTCCGCATTCTCTATGACCTTACGTCGGCGAAGCTTTTCGGGATCGTGCTACGTATCTGCAACGACCGGCAAGCCGCGGAGGAAGTGTTGAGCGACGTCTATCTGACCGTGTGGAAGCGTGCCGGGGCCTATGAGCCCGGCCGCGCCTCGCCGATCAGCTGGCTTGCGGTCATCGCCCGCAACCGCGCGATCGACTGGCGCCGCGCGACGCGGCGTGCGCCCTCGACCCCGCTCGAGGAAGCCCCTGACGTCGCCGACGACCGCCCCGACGCGGTCGGTCTGCTCCTCCAGGACGAGAATGCCCGTGCGCTTCACCTGTGTCTCGACGCGCTCGACGACAAGCAGCGCCGCGCGATCCGCACCGCTTTTTTCGAAGGCGTCACTTATGCCGAGCTCGCCGAACAGCAGTCGGTCCCGCTGGGAACGATGAAAAGCTGGGTCCGGCGCGGCCTGCTCAGGCTCAAAGAGTGTCTCGATGACGCCGACTGACCTCCTCGACCCGCCCGTGGGGCCCGACCCCGACGTCGCTGCGGCCGAACTTGCGCTCGGCCTGCTCGAGGGTGACGACCGCGCCGCCGCGCTTCGCCGCCAGCTCGCCGAAC
>JALYIX010000084.1 GCA_030775565.1 Pseudomonadota bacterium
GGCGCGGCTCGCGGCGGAGCGCAGCCCGGCCTATGCCGAGGCGCATATCCATGTGACGAGCAGCAACGGCGCGCACGGCGATGTCGTCGAGACCATCGTCGAGAAGCTCGAGCGCTACCTCAGCGCGGCGCGCTAGCCTCGTCGATCGCGGCGAGCAGGGCGCGGAACGGCAGCAGGATCGCACCATGGCGACCGCTCTTCGGGCGGGCGGGGGCGAGCGCGGCGAGGCCGGGCCATGGGCCGGGATCTTCAGAAGCGCCCGCCAGCCAGGCGGACAGTGAAGCGAGCGCCTGCGCTGCGTCATCGCGCGAGCGGCCGATGGCGTGCTGACCCATCAACGCCGCGCTGGCCTGCCCGAAGGCGCACGCTTCGACCGACTGGCCAAGCGCCGCGACCCGGCCGTCCTCCAGCGTCACCGATACCGAGACCCGGCTGCCACACGCCGGCGAACGAAGCTCGGCATGACCATCAGCCGCTTCGAGCGGACCAAGGTGTGGGACGCTTGTCGCCAGCCGCAGGATGTCGGTGGTGTAGAGCGGCGAACTCACGCCCGCCGCCACGTCGTCCCGTTCGGCCCATCTTCGAGCAGAATCCCCTCGGCCGCGAGGTCGGCGCGGATGCGGTCGGCGGTGGCGAAGTCACGGGCGGCCTTCGCGGCGGCGCGGGCGTCAACTTTGCTATTAATTTGATTGGCGACCAGTTCATCAACGATTTCGTCGATCAAACCCGTGTTTTTAGTGCCCGCCTGTAATCCAAGCAGACGCACACTTGCGGCAAAGACGCGCGCTTTCGCTCGGGCCATCGTGACGTCCCCCCACCGAGCCTCGCGTAGTTCCTCATAAATCTCATGGAGAGCAGAAATTGCCATTGGAGTGTTTAGATCATCGGCGAGAGCCTCGACCACTCTGGAGTCCGCCTCGCACCGCGAGTTGAGGTCTGCACTCTCCTCATCAAACGAGTCATAGATGGCGCTGAACTGACTGTTCCACTTCAACCATACGGCCTTTGACTGCGCAATAAGCGCTTCGGTCCACGGCAGTGGTGAACGGTAGTGGGCCGAGAGCAGGGCGACGCGAAGGGTCTCGCCGCGGTGACCGCCGGCAAGCAGTTCGTCGATCAGGATGACGTTGCCGAGCGACTTGCTCATCTTCTCCGCGCCCATGTCCACAAACCCGTTGTGGACCCAGTGGCGCGCCAGCGGTGCCCCGCCATGCGCGCAGCGGCTTTGGGCCAGTTCATTCTCATGATGGGGGAAAATCAAATCCAGCCCGCCGCCGTGAATGTCGATCGTGTCGCCCAGGTGCGCGCGGATCATCGCGCTGCACTCGATGTGCCAGCCGGGGCGGCCCCTGCCCCACGGGCTGTCCCAGCCGATCACCCCTTCGGCGCTCGGCTTCCACAGCACGAAATCCGCCCCGTCCCGCTTGTATGGCGCGACCTCGACCCGCGCGCCCGCCAGCATCGCCTCGCGGTCACGGCGTGACAGTGCGCCGTATTCGGGGTCGGAGGCGACCGAAAACAGCACATGTCCCTCGGCGGCATAGGCATGGCCCTTGGCGACGAGCTCACCGATCATCGACACCATCGGCCCGATTTCCTGCGTCGCATGCGGCGCGATCGTAGGTTCCGCGACCCCCAGCGCGCCCATGTCGGCGAGGTAATGCTCCTCGTAGCGGCTGGTGATGACCGACGGCTCGACCCCCTCCGCCTCGGCGGCGGCGATGATCTTGTCGTCGACGTCGGTGACATTGCGCGCATAGGTCAGGCTGTCGGCCCCATATTGGTGCCGGATCAGCCGGGCGAGCGTGTCGAACACCACCGCCGGGCGGGCATTGCCGATGTGGGCGCGGCCATAGACCGTGGGCCCGCAGACATACATGGTGATGCGGTTGGGGTCGGGTGGCGCGAACTCCTTCTTGCGCCGCTCCATCGTGTCCCAGAGCCGGATCACGATCTGATCCCCGGATGCCGCTTGGTCTCGACCCAGTCGACGATCGCGCGCCCGCTGGCGTTCAAGAGCGGGAAGGTGCGGCTGGCACGCAGCCATTCGGGGCGCTGCGCCCGCGTCCCCCACACCATGTCGGTGGCGAGGTTGACGAACAGGAAGAACAGCGTCGCCGCGAGCAGCCCCTTCAACATTCCGAACCCGCCGCCGAGCAGCCGGTCGATCGGCCCCAGCACCGACCGCTTGGCCTTGCCCCCGGCGTGTCGCGCCCCGATGCGGACGGCAAGGAAGGTAGGGAGGAACAACAGCGCGAAGGCCAGTGCGGCCGCCCCCGAGGGCGAGCCCACGTGGTGCGAGAGGAAGACGCTCACCGGTGTGTGGAAGGCCTTGAGCACGACAATCGCCGCGATCCAGGCGGCCAGGCTCAGGATCTCGTGCGTGAAACCGCGCAGGAAGCCGACGAGCGCGCCGCCGCCGATGACGAGGAGGACAAAGATATCAAGGGCGGTCATGCGGCGCTGGCTAGCCGAGGGTCTTCGCGCGCGCCAGTGGGATTGCGCACTCGGCAGGCCGGCGTGTTCAGCGTCCCAAAATCTGTTCGACCAGGCTGCGCAGGTTCGAAAAGCGCGTGAGCGCCATGTTGCTTTCGCCCTCGACCCCCGGCGGAACCCACGCGCGCTCGAAGCCCAGTTTCGCCGCTTCCTTCAGCCGCAAGGCGCCGTGCGCGACCGGCCGCACCTCGCCCGACAGTGCGACCTCGCCCAGCACGACCGCTTCCTGCGGGACCGGCCGCTCGCTCAGCGCCGAGACCAGCGCCGCCGCTACGGCGAGATCGGCGGCGGGGTCGTTCAGCCGATACCCTCCGGCGACGTTGAGATAGACTTCGGCGGTCGAGAAACTCATTCCGCAGCGCGCCTCCAGCACCGCGAGCACCATCGCCAGGCGTCCGCTGTCCCACCCGACCGCGGCCCGTCGCGGCGTGGCCCCGCTGGCGATGCGCACGACCAGCGCCTGGATCTCGACCAGCACCGGGCGGGTACCCTCCAATGCCGGGAACACCGCCGTCCCGCTGACCGGCTCGCCGCGCTGGGTAAGGAACAGCGCCGACGGATTGGGGACTTCGGCGAGCCCCGCCCCCTCCATCGCGAACACGCCGATCTCGTCGGTCCCGCCGAAGCGGTTCTTGACCGCACGGAGGATGCGATACTGGTGGCTGCGCTCGCCTTCGAAACCGAGCACGGTGTCGACCATATGCTCGAGCACCCGCGGCCCCGCGATCGATCCGTCCTTGGTGACATGGCCCACCAGGACGACAGCGGTGCCATGGTCCTTGGCGAAGCGGACCAGTTCCTGCGCCGAGGCGCGCACCTGGGAGACCGTGCCGGGCGCGCCCTCGATCAGGTCCGAATGCATGGTCTGGATCGAATCGATGACGAGCAGCGCGGGCGGCTCGCCCTGGCCCAGCGTGGTCAATATGTCGCGCACCGAGGTCGCCGCCGCCAGCCGCACCGGCGCCCCGCCGAGCCCGAGCCGAAGCGCGCGCAGCCGCACCTGGTCGGTGGCCTCCTCGCCCGAAAGATAGACCACATCCTTGCCCGCGCTCGCCATGTTGGCCGCGACCTGAAGCAGCAAGGTCGATTTGCCGATCCCCGGATCCC
>JALYIX010000085.1 GCA_030775565.1 Pseudomonadota bacterium
CCGGTGCACAGCACGACGCGCTTCGTCCCATTATCCGCCGGGCCCGACGGATCGGACAGGATGCGCTTGAAATGCGTGTCGCCGACGAATTCCGCCGCGCTCGACACCGCCAGCTTGTGCCGCAACAGCGATTTGGGCGTCATCACGATCAGCGGCTTGCGGAATGAGCGGTGCATCTGCCGGCGCAGCAGATGATAGTAATTGGCCGGCGTCGTGCAGTTCGCGACCTGCATGTTGTCGCCTGCGCACAATTGCAGAAACCGCTCGGGCCGCGCGGACGAATGCTCCGGCCCCTGCCCCTCATACCCGTGCGGGAGCAGCATCACGAGGCCATTGGCACGCAGCCACTTCGCCTCGCCGCTCGCGATGAACTGATCGATCATGATCTGCGCGCCGTTGACGAAATCGCCGAACTGCGCCTCCCACAGCACCAATGTCTTGGGGTCGGCGAGCGCATAGCCGTACTCGAAGCCGAGCACGCCATATTCGCTCAAAGGTGAATCCAGCACCTCGAAGCGGCCATGTTCGATCGATCTCAGCGGCACATATTTATGCTCGTCGGTCTGGTCGACCCACACCGCATGGCGCTGGCTGAACGTGCCGCGGCCCGAATCCTGCCCCGAGAGGCGGACGCCGTAGCCTTCCGACAGCAACGACCCGAACGCCAGCGCCTCGCCCGTCGCCCAGTCGAAATTGGTGCCCGACTTGAACATTTCGCGCTTGGCGTCGATCACGCGGCCCAGCGTCTTGTGGATCGTCAGGTCGCCCGGCACCGTCGTCAGCGTCCGGCCCAGCGCGTCGAACAGCTTGGGCGAGATGCCGGTCTCCAGATTGCGCCGCGCGCTTTCCGAATCCGCGGGCACGTGAAGCCCCGACCAGCGGCCCGCGAACCAGTCCGCCTTGTTGGGCTTGTACGCCGCCCCCGCCTCGAACTCGCCCTCCAGCAGCGTGGTATATTGGTGGACGTCCTTGTCGATCCACGCCTGGTCGACGACCTTCTCCTCGATCAGCCGCTGGCCATAGACCGCGCTGACGCCGGGATGCCGGCGGATCTTGTCGTACATCAGCGGCTGGGTGAAGCTCGGCTCGTCGCCCTCGTTATGGCCGAAGCGGCGATAGCACCACATGTCGATGACGATGTCGCGGTGGAATTTCTGGCGGAATTCCATCGCCATCTTGGTCGCGAAGGTGACGGCTTCGGGATCGTCGCCGTTGACGTGGAAGATCGGCGCCTGGACGCCCTTGGCGACATCCGACGGATAGTCCGAGGAGCGCGCGAATTGTGGGCTGGTCGTGAAGCCGATCTGGTTGTTGATGATGAAGTGGACGCAGCCGCCGGTATTATAGCCGCGGATGCCCGAGAAGCCGAGGCACTCCCACACGATCCCCTGCCCCGCGAATGCCGCGTCGCCGTGGATCAGCACGGGCAGCGCGTGGAGATGCTCCTTCAGATCGTCCGAGATCGTCTGGATCGCGCGCGTCTTGCCGAGCACCACCGGGTCGGCGGCCTCGAGATGCGACGGGTTGGCGACGAGCGACATATGGACCTTGATCCCGTCGAACTGCCGGTCGGTGCTCGTCCCCAGATGGTATTTCACGTCGCCCGATCCGCCGACATCGTCGGGGTTCGCCGAACCGCCGCCGAATTCGTGGAAGATGACGCGCAGCGGCTTGGCCATCACGTTCGCCAGCACGTTCAGCCGGCCGCGATGCGCCATGCCGAACACGATCTCGTTCACCCCGAACTGACCGCCATACTTGATGATCGATTCGAGCGCGGGGATCATGCTCTCGCCGCCGTCCAGCCCGAACCGCTTGGTGCCGACATATTTGCGGCCGAGGAATTTCTCCCACTGCTCCGCCTCGATCACCTTGGTCAGGATCGCGCGCTTGCCCTCGGGGGTGAACTGGATCGCCTTGTCCTTGCCCTCCATCCGGTCCTGGAGGAACCGCCGTTCGTCGACATCGGCGATGTGCATATATTCCAGGCCGACCTTGCCGCAGTAATTCGCGCACAGGATGCCGACGACTTCGCGCACGGTCGACCATTCGAGACCGAGCGTCCCGCCGACATAGACCGGGCGATCGAGATCGGCATCGGAGAAGCCGTGATATTCGGGGGACAGATCGGCGGGCAGATGCTGGCGTGCGAGCCCGAGCGGATCGAGATCGGCGGCGAGATGCCCGCGCACGCGGTAGGTGCGGATCAGCATCTGCACGCGGATCGCGTCGGAGGCGGCCTTGGTGACGTCGACCTGGCTGGGGGCCGATGCGGCCGGCGCGGCGGCCGGTGCGGGCTTGGCCTTCGATGGCCTGGCGGCCGGCTCCATCTGCGTCGGATCGAGCGCCGCGGTCAGGTCGTCCGTCGAGGATAGCGGCCAGGCGGCATTCGCCCAGCTCGGCCCGCCCGCCGAGCCTTCCAGCCCCTCGAAGAAGCTCCGCCAGCCCGATTCCACGCTGTCCGGCGTATCGCGGAACCGCGCGTACAACGTCTCGACGAACGCCGGGCTGACGCCGGCGGCGATGTCGCTGAAATCCTGGCCTTCGTAGCCCATAATATCATCTCCTCCGTCACCCCGGCCTTGAGCCGGGGGCCAGGGTCACGAGCGAAGCGCCAGCGGCTCTGGATGCCGGGACGAGCCCGGCATGACGCTGTTTCTAACCCTTCAACACTTCCAGCAACGTCGTGCCCAGCTCGGACGGACTCGCCGACACCTTGATCCCGGCGGCTTCCATCGCCGCGATCTTGTCCTCGGCGCCGCCCTGGCCACCCGAGACGATCGCCCCGGCATGGCCCATGCGGCGTCCCGGCGGCGCGGTGCGGCCGGCGATGAAGCCCGCCATCGGCTTCCTGCGCCCGCGCTTGGCCTCGTCGATCAGGAACTGCGCGGCTTCTTCCTCCGCCGATCCGCCGATCTCGCCGATCATGATGATCGATTTGGTCGCGTCGTCCGCCAGGAACAGCTCGAGCACGTCGATGAAGTTCGTGCCATTGACCGGATCGCCGCCGATCCCGACCGCGGTGGTCTGGCCGAGCCCGGCGTTCGAGGTCTGGAACACCGCCTCATAGGTCAGCGTGCCCGACCGCGAGACGACCCCGACCGATCCCTGCTTGAAGATCGAACCCGGCATGATCCCGATCTTGCATTCGCCGGGCGTCAGCACGCCGGGGCAGTTCGGGCCGATCAGCCGCGACTTCGAACCGGACAGCGCGCGCTTGACCTTGACCATGTCGAGCACCGGGATGCCTTCCGTGATCGTCACGATCAGCGGGATCTGCGCGTCGATCGCCTCGAGGATCGAATCCGCGGCGAAGGGCGGCGGGACGTAGATGACGGACGCGGTCGCCCCGGTCTTCGCCGCAGCCTCGGCGACGGTGTTATAGACCGGCAACCCGAGATGCTCGGTCCCGCCCTTGCCCGGCGTGACGCCGCCGACCATCTGCGTGCCGTAATCCAGCGCCGCCTTGGTATGGAAGCTGCCGGTTTCGCCGGTCATCCCTTGCGTGATGACCCGGGTGTTCTTGTCGACGAGGATGCTCATTCGATCGCGTTCCTTACCACCCCGCGAAGGCGGGGACAAATTTGCCCGTAGCCACCCCGGCGAAGGCCGGGGCCCAATTGGGAAAGCGCTCATGGTAGGGCGATGCGATCGTACAGGTCTTCCCACTCCGGGTTGAAACCGTTGATCTCACGCAATTTCCACGCTCGCTTCCACTCCTTCATCTGCCGCTCTCGCAGCCTTGCCGCTTCCCATTCGCCACACGCTTCGTACCAGACGAGACACTTGCAGCCGTATTTCTTCGTGAACCCGGGTACGACGTCGTTGCGGTGTTCCCACACCCGTTTCGCCAAGTTCATTGTCGAGCCGATGTACACCGTACCGTTCATCGCGCTTGCCATGATGTAGACGCAGGCCTGTTTGTCCATCTCGCGACCTGCGCTATTGGACCCCGGCCGTCGCCGGGGTGGTTGCTGTTTCTACGGGTTGGCCCTCACTTCAGCGACCCATCGATCCCCCGGCACGCCTCCAGCAGCTCCTTCACCGCATCCACCGACACGCCCAGATTAGCCTTCGCCTCGTCGTCCAGCTTGATCTCGACGATCTGCTCGACGCCGCCCGCGCCGATCACCACCGGCACGCCGACATACAGCCCGTCGAGCCCGTACTGGCCCTCGACATGGGCCGCCGCCGGCAGGACGCGCTTCTGGTCGAACAGATACGCCTCCGCCATCGCGATGCCGCTGGTCGCCGGCGCGTAGTAAGCGCTGCCCGTCTTCAGCAGCGCGACGATCTCGCCGCCGCCGCCGCGGGTGCGCTTGACGATCGCGTCAATCTTCTCCTGCGTGGACCTGCCCATCGCGATCAGGTCGGGGACCGGAATGCCCGAGACGGTGGAATAGGAGATGACCGGCACCATCGTGTCGCCATGCCCGCCCAGCACGAAGCTCGTCACGTCCTTGACCGACACCTTGACCTCGTCCGCCAGGAAATGGCTGAACCGCGCGCTGTCGAGCACGCCGGCCATCCCGACCACCATATGGTGCGGCAGGCCGGAAAATTCGCGCAGCGCCCACACCATCGCGTCGAGCGGGTTGGTGATGCAGATCACGAAGGCGTCGGGCGCGTTAGCCTTGATCCCCTCGCCGACCGCCTTCATCACCTTGAGATTGATGCCGAGCAGATCGTCGCGGCTCATGCCGGGCTTGCGCGCGATACCCGCGGTGACGATGATGACGTCCGCCCCCGCGATATCGGCATAATCGTTCGATCCGGTGATCGTCGCGTCGAAGCCCTCGACCGGACCGCACTGGCTGAGATCGAGCGCCTTGCCCTGCGGCACGCCTTCGACGACGTCGAACAGGACGATATCGCCCAGACCCTTCAGCGCGGCGAGGTGCGCGAGCGTGCCGCCGATATTGCCGGCGCCGATCAGCGCGATCTTCTTGCGAGCCATTCCAATCCTTCTCCGTACCTAGCGGGTGCGATTGGCCACGCCGAATAGGCGCATCGCTATCCCGGGGCAACCGCTTAACGTCGAGCCATTAAGAATATTGTTGCAACTCGTTCGCAGTAGCTTTAGGGACCGCCGGCCTGTCATGCGAGCGGTCGTGAACCCGGACCATGGCGAAAATCGCCGTTCCCCGCGACGCCCAGGATCAGGGTGCCGGCGACCGCCGCGGCGACCCAAGGGCTGCATCGCCGATCCACCCTACCGCGAACAGCGGCTGGACGACGGCGTCGAGCGCGGGGACGCCGAGCGGCAGGCAGCCATGGAAAAGGAGGACGAGCAGGATCGCGGTCCCGCGGACGACGTCGAGCCCTGGTTGCCGCGCTTGCCCCATCGGGGATGCGATAGCCGGCGGGGGTTAAGATGGCGTGGCGCGCCCGCCCCTAGTCACCGG
>JALYIX010000086.1 GCA_030775565.1 Pseudomonadota bacterium
ACCGCGAGCAGCAGGATCGTGACCCCGATCGTCTTGTGCCAGGTGAACAGATCGCCGCGCTCGGGACCCTTGGGCATATCGGCGAATTTCAGCCCGATCAGGAGCTGGCTGATGATCAGCAGCGCACTGATCCAGTGGATGGCAATCGCCGCTCCGACGTAACGCTGGGGTGTCTGCTCCGTCGTTCCGTCGACCAGATCATCGTTCATTCGTTGTTCCTGTCGTTAGATTTTCAAGCGTATCTCACCCGATTGACGGACCCTGTCCAGTGCAGGCGCCTTGCTCGTCACCAAGCGGCGCAACGTAACGGCGAGTTCGGGCTCGAAGCAGAGGCCGTGCGCATGGCGTGGAAGCCGGCTCATGACCACCGACCATCGCCCGGCACCGACGACCGCCTGGTGCAGCCTGACGCCGGTGATGCCGTCGCTTTCGAAGAGCCGTCGCATGGCGCGCTGCAAGTGAAAGTCGTCGAGTGGGTCGCGAACGCCAAACGCGCGGTCGGCGAGGCGGAACGGGCCTTCGCCGATGGCGCGGTCGGCGGCCGCGGTCATCGCGCAGACGGCGCTTGTCCGGTCGAGCAGCAGGGTCGCGCAGCTCGCCCGTTCAAGATTGCCGAGCATGATCGCCGCCGCTTCGCCGTCGAGCGCGATCTGGGCACGGACGGCGCGATTGGCCTGGTAACGCAGCCGGGCAAAGGCGTGGAGCGTATCGGCGTCGCAGCGTCCGTCACGACGGCGGCGCAGCAGGGTCAGCCCGACCATTCGATCGGGCTCGATCAGGAAGGCCGACTGGCAGCCGTAGGGCACGTCGAGGTCGGCGACGGCGTCATCGAAGTCGGCGGTGTCGTTGGCGGCGGCGTAGGCGGCGTAATGGTCTTCGTGCTGGATCGCGCCTTCCACCCCGACGGTGTTGAGGCGCCAGTTGCACGGACCGTAAAGCGCGACATCCGTAAAATGCCGCGTCGGGCCCGAAAAATCACCGTGGACGATGTTCAACGGGATCGTCAGCGGGCCGCCGACGCCGATCAGCTGCGCCCCCGCGCTTCGCGTTGCCGCCGCGATCGCAATGACGGCGCGGTCCCAACCGCCTTCGCCGAACGAGGCGTTGAGGAGCGCGAGCTCAGCCTCACGAACGGATGACGCGACAATCCCCAACGCTTTACCTCACACTTACCGCGTGAATTTATCTCCGCCCGCCGCCTTGTCGAGCAGCAATTGGGAAAAGCTGAAATCCTCACCCATGCGCTGTTCCTGGTTCCTGAGGCCGGCGACGATCTTGTCGAGGCCTTCGCCGTCGGCCCAGTGCATCGGGCCGCCGCGATAGACTGGCCAGCCGTAGCCGTAGATCCACACCACATCGATGTCGGAGGCGCGCTGGGCCATGCCTTCTTCAAGGATCTTCGCGCCTTCGTTGACCATCGTGTAGAGCGTGCGTTCGACAATCTCCTGATCGGAAATATCGCGCTTTTGCGTGCCGGACTTGGCGCGGAAGTCGTCGATGATCTCCTGCACGCGGGCCGACGGCGAGGGGCGGCGCTTGTCGTCATAGTCATAGAAGCCGGCGCTCTTCTTCTGGCCCCAGCGACCCTCGGCGGCGAGCGCGTCGCGGATATTCTCGATGCGGGTCGGATCGCGGTGCCAGCCGATGTCGACCCCGGCGAGATCGGCCATCTGGAATGGGCCCATCGGCATGCCGAACTCGACATGGACGCGGTCGATCTGCTCGGGGGTGGCACCCTCGAGCAGCAGCTTGGTCGCCTCGACCTGGCGCGGCATCAGCATGCGGTTGCCGATGAAGCCGTGGCACACGCCGGCGACGACCGCGACCTTCTTGATCCGCTTGGCCAGCTGCATGGCGGTCACGAGCACGTCGGGCGCGGTCTTGGCGCCGCGGACAACCTCGAGCAATTTCATGACGTTGGCGGGGGAGAAGAAGTGCAAGCCGACCACGTCCTGCGGGCGCGAGGTGGCAGCGGCGATCTCGTCGACGTTGAGGTAGCTGGTGTTGGACGCGAGGATCGCGCCGGGCTTGGCGATCTTGTCGAGACGGCCGAAGATGTCCTTCTTGACGTCCATCTGTTCGAACACCGCCTCGATGATGAGGTCGCAGTCGGCCAGCGCGTTGAAGTCGAGCGTCGGGTTCAAGGCGCCCATCGCCTGCTCGACCTGGTCGGCGGTCATGCGACCCTTGGCGGCCGTCGCCTCGTAATTCTTGCGCACCACGCCGGTGCCGCGATCGAGCGCGTCCTGGGCCATCTCGACGATCGTCACCGGGATGCCCGCCGAGAGGAAGTTCATCGAGATACCGCCGCCCATCGTACCGGCTCCGATCACCCCGACGCGCTTGATGTCGCGGGGCCTGGTGTCTTCGGGGATGCCGTCGATCTTCGACGCCTTGCGCTCGGCGAAGAAGAAATATTGCTGGGCCTTGGCCTGCGCGCCGCTCATCAGCTGCATGAACAGGCGGCGCTCGTCGAGCACGCCCTCGGCATAGGGCTTGGCGACTGCCGCCTCGACCGCCTGGATGTTGAGTTCGGGGGCTTCGTAACCCTTCATCTTGCGCGCGTTGGCCTTGCGGAATTCGTCGAAGAGGGCGGGATTGGCGCGGGCTTCGGCCAGCTTGTCGTCGCGCTCGGACGATTTGGGCAGCGGGCGGATATCCTTGACCTCGGCGGCATAGGCGACGGCGTGTTCGACCAGGTCGCCCTCGATCAGCCGGTCGACGAGGCCGAGCGCGGCGGCTTCCTTGGCGCCGATCATTCCTCCGCCGGTGACCATCTCGAGCGCCTTGGGGACGCCCGCGACACGCGGCAGGCGCTGGGTGCCGCCGGCGCCGGGGAGCAGGCCCAACTTGACCTCGGGCACGCCGAACTTCGCCGAGGGCACCGCGACGCGATAGTGGCAGGCGAGCGCGACTTCGAGCCCGCCGCCGAGCGCGGTGCCGTGGATCGCAGCGACGACCGGCTTGGTGCAGCCTTCGATGATGTCGACCACTTGCGGAAGCCACGGCATCACCGGCGGCTTGCCGAATTCGGTGATGTCGGCACCGGCGAAGAAGGTCTGGCCGGCGCAGGTGATGACCACCGCCTTGACCGCGTCGTCACCCTCGGCCTGCTCGATCGCGGCGACGAGGCCCTGGCGGACGGCGGCGCCGAGCGCGTTGACGGGCGGGTTGTTCGAGGTGACGATGAGGATGTCGCCGTGGCGGGCGGTGGAGATCGGGCTGTCGGTCATGGCTTGCTCCGGGGCTGGTCGGGATAGCGAATGTTCACACATGTTCGCGCTCGTGACGACTTTTGGCAAAGTCGCGCTTGGGGGGAAATCGAAGCTGAGAAAGGGCCCGTCGGATCGAGCGAAGCCCCTAGCAGCTTTGTACCAAATAGGGAAATAGATTCGGCACGAGCCATTATATTGCGGTTCGGCCGTAGCGTTGCGAATTAAACGGGTGCGAGGAGGACAGGCCGCCGTCGACGACCAGCGCGTGGCCGTTGACATAGCTTGCCTCGTCCGAGGCGAGGAACAGGGCTGCGTTGGCGATTTCGGGGGGTTCGCCGCCGCGCTTGAGCGGGTTCAAATGGCCGAGCTTGTCGCCTTGCCCCTTGGCGCGGGCGCGCTCGTAGACGAACTCGGTCATGCCGGTCTCGATGAGCCCGGGACAGATCGCGTTGACGCGGACGTTCGAGCCGCTGAGCTGTTGCGCGGCGGATTTGACGAGGCTGATGACGCCCGCCTTCGACGCCGAATAGGCCGGGCCGCCGGCGCCCGAGCGAAGCCCCGCGACCGAGGCGGTGCAGATAATCGAGCCGCCGCCCTGTGTCGTCATGTGCGGCGCGGCATGCTTGATGGCGAGGAACGGGCCGATCAGGTTGACGCGGAGGATCTCGTTCCAGTCCTCGACCGACTGTTCGAAGATGGACGCCAATCCGCCCGAGATGCCGGCGTTGGCAAAGGCGATGTCGAGCCGGCCATGGTCGGCGATGGCGCGGTCGACGAGCGCCTTGACCGAGGCATCAGCGCCCGCGTCGCACTCGACGTCGGCGCCCTTGAGGTCGGCGCCGATCACAGTCGCGCCTTCGCGGCGGAAGAGCTCGACGGTCGCCTTGCCGATGCCCGACCCCGCCCCGGTGACGATCGCGACCTTGCCGGCGAGGCGCATCAGAAGCCCGCGCCGAAGGTCGTGCCGCCGTCGACGATCAGCGCTTGCCCGGTAACGAAGCTGGCCGCGTCCGAAGCAAGGAACACCGCCGCGCCGGCGATCTCGTGGGGTTCGCCGATCCGCTTGAGCGCGGCGACGCTGGTCACGGCTTTCAGCGTATCGGGATTGTCCCACAGCGCCTTCGCAAAGTCGGTCTTGACCAGGCCCGGGGCAATCGCGTTGACGCGCACCCCCTTCGGCCCGAACTCGCTGGCAAGGTTGCGGACCAGCTGGAGATCGGCGGCCTTCGAAATATTGTAGGCGCCGATCTTGGTCGAGCTGGTCACCCCGCCGACCGACGAGATGATGACGATTGAGCCCTTGCCCTTGGCGAGCATTGCGGGTGCGGTCATCTGCACCAGCCAGTGGTTGGCGAGGACGTTGTTGTCGAAGATCTTGCGGAATTGCTCGTCGGTGATGGTGCCGAGCGGGCCGTAGTGCGGATTGGACGCGGCATTGCAGACGAGGATGTCGACCGGCCCCAGCTGGCGCACGGTCTCGTCGACCATTTCCTGAAGCGCCTGCTTGGACGACAGGCTGGCGGCAGCAGCGATCGCGGTGCCTTCGCCATGCTCGGCGTTGATCGCGGCGGCGACCTCTTCGCACGCATCGAGGTTGCGCGACGAGATGGCGACCTTGGCGCCGTGCGCGGCGAGGGCCTCGGCGATCGCCCGGCCGATGCCGCGCGAGGAACCGGTGACGATCGCGACCTTGCCGGTCAGGTCGAACAGGGGCTTCATGCGGTCACCTCGGGATATTTGCCGAATTCGTTGCGGGCGATGGCGCGGTTGTGGACCTCGTCCGGACCATCGGCGAAGCGCAGGGTGCGAATCCCGGCCCACGACGCGGCGAGCGGGGTGTCCTGGCTGACCCCCATCCCGCCATAGGACTGGATCGCATTGTCGATGATCTCGAGCGCCATGCGCGGGGCTTTCACCTTGATCATCGAGATCTCGTTGCGCGCGGCCTTGTTGCCGGCCTTGTCCATCAGGTCGGCGGCCTTGAGGCAGAGCAGGCGCGAACAGTCGATCTCGATCCGCGCTTCGGCGACTCGCTGCTCCCAGATGCTGTGCTCGGAGAGGCGCTTGCCGAACGCGGTGCGCGACTGGAGGCGGCGAACCATGTGCTCGAGCGCTTCCTCGGCGGCGCCGATGGTGCGCATGCAATGGTGGATGCGGCCCGGCCCCAGGCGGCCTTGGGCGATCTCGAACCCCCTGCCCTCGCCCAGCAGCATGTTCGACGCGGGGACGCGGACGTCCTTTAGTTCGATTTCCATATGACCATGCGGAGCGTCGTCATAGCCATAGACCGAGAGGTGGCGTTCGACCGTCAGGCCGGGGGCGTCCATCGGCACGAGGACCATCGATTGCTGCCGATAAGTCTTCTCCTCCGGCGACGTCTTGCCCATCAGGATGGCGACCTTGCAGCGCGGGTCGCCCGCGCCCGACGACCACCATTTGCGGCCGTTGATGACATAGTCGTCGCCGTCGCGCTCGATCCGGCACTGGATATTGGTCGCGTCCGACGACGCCACCGCCGGCTCGGTCATCAGGAACGCCGAGCGGATCTCGCCGCGCATCAGCGGGCCAAGCCACTGATCCTTCTGCTCGCGCGTGCCGTAACGGTGGAACACTTCCATGTTGCCGGTGTCGGGGGCCGAGCAGTTGAACACTTCGGCCGACCAGCTGATTCGCCCCATCTCCTCGGCGCACAGCGCATATTCGAGATTGGTGAGCTGCTCGCCTTCGAACGCGAAGGTCTCGTCGACATGGGCGAGGACCGGTGCAGGGGGCATGAACAGGTTCCAAAGGCCGGCGGCGCGGGCGAGCGGTTTCAGATCCTCGATGAGCTCGATCGGCTGCCACCGATCGCCGGAGTCGATCTGCTTTTTATAGTCCGCGACTCGGGGGCGGACATGCTCGTCGATGAAACTCCGCACGCGGTCGCGGAAAAAAGACTGGCGTTCCGTAAGGTCAAAATCCACTGCCGATCCTCTCGCTTGCGTGGTCGCAATGCCTGTTTCAAAGCGGCTATGACGCAAGCCCGGCGATGACAAGTCCGGGGCACAGGATCAAGGAGCGGATAATGGCCGACATCGACGATTTCCGGCGCGAGACACGCGCCTGGCTCGAGGCGAACTGCCCGGCGGAAATGCGCGTGCCGGCGAAATCCGAAAAAGATGCCTGCTGGGGCGGGCGGCGCTGGGCGTTCCAGTCGGAGGCCCAGAAGCAGTGGCTCGAGGCGGCGGCGGCGAAGGGCTATACCGTCCCCGACTGGCCGCGCGACTATGGCGGGGGCGGGCTGACGCCGGCCGAGACCAAGGTGCTGCGCGCCGAGATGGCGGCGATCGGCGCTCGCCAGCCGCTCTACAGCTTCGGCATTTCGATGCTCGGGCCGGCGCTGCTCAAATATGGCAGCGAAGAACAGAAAATGCGCTTCCTGCCCGATATCGCGGCCGGCAAGATCCGCTGGTGCCAGGGCTATTCGGAGCCCGGCGCGGGGTCCGATCTCGCCGGACTGCAGACCAAGGCCGAGGATCGGGGCGATCATTTCCTCGTCAACGGGCAGAAGGTGTGGACCAGCTATGCCGACGAGGCCGACTGGATCTTCTGCCTCGTCCGCACCTCGACAGAATCGAAGCATGGCGGGATCAGCTTCCTGCTGTTCGACATGACCTCGCCGGGGGTCTCGACCAAGCCGATCCTGCTGATCAGCGGCTACTCGCCCTTCTGCGAGACCTTCTTCGACGATGTGAAGGTGCCCAAGGACCAGCTCGTCGGGACGCTCAACAAGGGCTGGGACGTCGCGAAATATCTGCTCGGGCACGAGCGCGAGATGATTTCGGGGATGGGGCTTGGCGGCGAGCGGCAGGCGCTTGGGGCTGCGGTTGGCCCGATCGACGATCCGGTGCTGCGCGCCGACATCGCGATGTTCGACGTCGATGCTTTGGCGTTCGCGGCGATGAGCGAGCATTTCCTCGACCAGTTGAAGCATGGCGAGACTCACCCGGCGATGCCGAGCATGATGAAATATGCCGGGACCGAATTGAACAAGGCGCGGCACGAACTGGTCATGGCGGCGGGCGGGTCGGACGCGCTCGAGTGGGACAGCGACCGCTCGCGCGGCGGCAAGGCGGCGCGCGACTGGCTCCGCACCAAGGCGAACTCGATCGAGGGCGGGACGAGCGAAGTCCAGCTGGGGATCATTGCCAAGCATATCCTGCAGCTGCCCGGAGCCTGACATGCGCCTCAACGACGACCAGAAGATGCTGCAGGACACGGCGCGGACGTTCCTTGGCGAGGAAGGGACGATTGCCAAGCAGCTGCGCCACTGGCGCGACACCGGCTGCAAGGACGGGTTCGGCCATGGCCTGTGGAAGCAGTTCGCCGAGCTCGGACTGACCGGCATCTGTATTCCTGAGAGCGCCGGGGGGATGGGCATGGGGGCGGCCGAGGCGGGGCTGGTACTCGAGCAGATCGGGCGCAACCTGACCCCCTCGCCATTCCTGACGACCGCGGTCGCCGCGGTGCGTGCGCTCGAGGGCAGCACGCAGGCCGAGCGCTGGTTTCCCGGGATCGTCGCGGGCGACACCGTCGCCGCGCTGGCGATCGACGAGGGCAAGCGCCACGACCCCGCAGGAACGTCGATGCGCGCCGAGAAGTCGGGTAACGGCTTCACCCTGTCGGGGGCCAAGCAGTTCGTCGTCCATGGCGCGAGCGCGGACCTGATCCTGGTCGCGGCGCGGACCGGCGGGTCGGCGGGCGAGGCCGAGGGGCTGACCCTGTTCGCTCTCGAGCGCGACGCGGCCGGGCTCGAGGTCGAGAATGTCGTGCTGGCGGACTCGTCGCACGCCGCGCGGCTGACCTTTGATTCCGTCGCGGTCGATGGCGATGCGGTGGTCGGCGAGGTCGATGGCGGGATGGCGGCGCTCGGCCGCGCGCTTGGTGC
>JALYIX010000087.1 GCA_030775565.1 Pseudomonadota bacterium
GTCGAGGGCGGCGTCGAGGTCGGTATCGGTCGCCCCGGCTTGATCGGGCGGTGGGGCAACGACGATCACGATTTCGCCGCGCGGCGCCGCCTCGGCATAGCGCGCGGCAAGCTCGGCGAGCGTTCCCGTGACGCACTCCTCGTGAAGCTTGCTGATCTCGCGCGCCACCGCTGCGTCGCGCGGTCCAAGCGCGGCGGCGAGCGCGCCGAGGCTGTCGCCGAGGCGCGGACCGCTTTCGTAAAGGACGAGGCTGGCGCGGACGGCGGCGACCTCCTCGATCGCCTTGCTCCTCGCGTGCGCCTTGGCCGGGAGAAAGCCCAAGAACAGGAAGCGGTCGGTCGGCAGCCCGGCGAGGGTCAGTGCCGCCACGGCCGCGCAGGGACCGGGAATCGTCGTCACCGCAAGACCAGCGGCGCGGGCCGCGCGGACCAGCTTGTAGCCCGGATCGGAAATCAGCGGCGTTCCCGCATCGCTGATCAGTGCGATCGCCTTGCTCCCGATCTCGGCCACGATCCGCTGGCGCACCGCTTCGTCGCTATGGTCGTGATAGGCGGTCATCGGCGCGGTCGCCCCGACATGGGCGAGCAATTTTGCGCTGACCCGCTTGTCCTCGGCAAGGATGCGGTCCGCCCCGCGCAGCGTCGCCGCCGCGCGCGCGGAAAGGTCGCCCAAGTTGCCGATCGGCGTGGCCACGATATAGAGGCCTGGGGCAAGGGGTTCGTCGTTCATTTTTTTCAAGGTCAGGCCATGACAGCAATCGCCCGCTCCCCGCAAGCCGACAGGCCCCAAGCGCGCCGCCGCGTTCTGCTCGGCCTCGCCGCTTCGAGCCTGGTGATGGCGCTCGCCGCTTGCCAGACGGGCGGTGGGCCCGTCGGCCGTCCCGACGCGGGCCCGCCGCCGCCGATCGGTGGCGTTGTCCCGAGCGAAGCGCGCAATCGCGTGGCGGTAATGGTCCCGCTCACCGGCGCCGATGCCGCCGTCGGCCAGTCGATCGCGAATGCCGCGAACCTTGCCCTGCTCGACAGCGGCGACCGCACGCTGCGCTTGACGATCTACAACAGCGCCGGGCCGGGCGGCGCCGAGGCGAGCGCCGAAAAGGCCGTGGCCGAGGGCAATGGCCTCATCCTCGGGCCCTTGCTTGCCGAGGAGGTGCGCGCCGCCGCGCCGGTCGCAAGACGGGGCGGCGTGCCGCTGGTCGCCTTTTCCAACGACGAGGAAGTGGCCGGCAACGGCACCTATATCCTCGGTTTCACCCCCAACCAGTCGATCGATCGCGTGGTCGGGCTTGCCCGGCAGAAGGGGATGAGCCGCTTCGGTGCGCTCGTCCCGGTTGGTCTCTACGGTCAGCGCGCCGGGCAGGCGATGCTGTCCGCCGTGCGCGAGCATGGCGGGCGGATGGTCGCGCTCGAAACCTATTCGCGCACCGCGGCGGGGGTCCGCACGGCCGCCGCTTCGCTCAATGCGAAGGGTGGCGCCGACGCCGTTCTGATTGCCGACGCGGGACGGGTCGCTGCGCTGGCGGCGCCGTCGATCAAGGGTGGCGGGCGGCTCATGGGGACCGAATTATGGGCCAGCGATCATGGCCTCGGCGCGACCCCCGCATTGCGCGGTGCGTGGTATGCCGCGGCGCCCGACGCGCGTTTCGCCCAGCTCGCGATCCGCTACAAGGCGCGTTACGGCAAGACGCCGTTTCGGATCGCCAGCCTGGGCTATGACGCCGTCCTGCTGGCCGTGCGCAGCAGTCACGACTGGCCGGTCGGCGGGCGCTTTCCCGGGACCGCGCTGCGCGACCGCGACGGCTTTGCCGGAGTCGACGGCATCTTCCGCTTCGACCGTCGCGGGGTCGCCCAACGGGCGCTTGAGATCCGTCAGGTGACAGGTGCCGGAACGACCGTGATTTCGCCCGCCGCGAAGGTCTTTGGCGACTAAATTTATTGCACTTCCGCTGCGCAGCAAAAAGAGTCACACTCGCCCGGCAATCATGCGCGGGAGAGGCAGATGTTTGCAGTGGTAATGGCGCTGGCGATGATCGCCGGCGACCCCGGTGAGAATAGCGCGCGGGCGCACTTTGTGGGCTGTGTCAAAGGATCGATGGACAAGGCCAGCGCGGCCAAGATTGCGCCCGACGGTTTTGCCGCGTTTGCGAAACAGCAATGCGCTGCCGAAGCGACGAGCTTTCGCGCCGACCTCATCGCCTACGACGTAAAGGCCGGCTGGACGCGCAAGAAGGCCGAGCCCG
Source organism: Pseudomonadota bacterium (assembly GCA_030775565.1). Lineage (GTDB taxonomy): Bacteria > Pseudomonadota > Alphaproteobacteria > Sphingomonadales > Sphingomonadaceae > Sphingomicrobium. Next base: position 2,240 of record JALYIX010000087.1, read on the forward strand.
ATGCCGACGGGCAGATCGGCGACGCGATCGCCGACTGGACCGACCGCTACCGGGACAAGGGCAGCATCACCGCGTCGAAATAGTCACGCCGCGATCTCGGCGAGGATCGAATCGAGCAGCAACCGCCCGGCAGGGGTGGTGGCAAGGATTTCGCCGCGACGTTCGAGCAGGCCGTGACCGACGAGGCGATCGGCCGCCCTATCATCGACGACGCGCGTGAGGCCGAGGCGGCGCGCGAGCGCGGCAGGGT
>JALYIX010000088.1 GCA_030775565.1 Pseudomonadota bacterium
CCGATGCCGAGATTGACGTAATAGCCGTCCTTGAGCTCGCGCGCGGCCCGCGCCGCCATCTGGTTGCGGTCCCAGCCCTTGACCATCGTGGCCATCATGCGCTCTCCCGCTGGCGGGTCGTTCGAAACTCGATCTTCTTCTCGTAAGGCGCGCCGCAGATCAGGCGGTTGATGTAGATCGAGGGGAGGTGGATGCAGTCGGGGTCGAGCGACCCGGTGGGGACGATCTCCTCGACCTCGGCGACGCAGATCCTGCCGCAGGTCGCGGCGGGCTGGTTGAAGTTGCGCGCGGTCTTGCGGAAGACGAGGTTGCCGCTCTCGTCGGCGCGCCAGCCCTTGATGATCGCGAGGTCGGCGCGAATGCCGCGTTCGAGGAGATATTCTTCAGGTCCATCTGGCCCGTCGAAGATCTTGGTTTCCTTGCCCTCGGCGACCAGCGTCCCGACGCCGGTCCTGGTGTAGAAACCGGGGATGCCGGCACCGCCCGCCCGCATTCGCTCGGCCAGCGTCCCTTGCGGACAGAACTCGATCTCGACCTCGCCCGCGAGATATTGCCGCTCGAATTCCTTGTTCTCACCGACGTAGGAGGAAATCATCTTCTTGATCTGGCGACTGATCAGCAGTTTGCCGAGCCCCTCGCCACCGGTCCCGGCATTGTTCGAGGCGATCGTCAAATTCTTGACCCCCGAGGCGAGGATCGCATCGATCAGCCGGTCTGGAACCCCCGACAGGCCGAAGCCGCCGGCGGCGATGGTCATGCCGTCGAACAGCGCGCCCTCGAGGGCCGAGGCGGCGTCGGCGTAGATCGTGGTCATGCGCGCACTCCGCCGCGGAACGTCAACCCTTGAGCTTCGACAGCACGCCCTGCAGCTGCATTGCGTTGGACATGTCGCCCTCGACCTTCAACTTGCCGGTCATGAAGGCGGTCATGCCGTCGAGCTGGCCCGAGGAGAGCGCCTCCCAGTCGGCCCAGCTGACCTTGATCGTCGTATCCGCCGCGCCGTCGCCCTCGGTCACGCTGTTGGCCTTGCCGTCGAGCATCAGCGTGCCGTCGGTGCCGCCAAAGTCGATCTTTACGGTCTTGCCCGGGATCACCGCGCCGGCGTCGTTCATCTTCTGGGCGAGTTCCTGCTTGGTCATGATGTGCTCCTTTGGACAACGGCCTAGCGAGCGCCGCGATTTGCTTCAAGGCGCGTTGGTCACCAGGGGGTTGAGGCGGCGGGAGACGAAGCCTATCTCGCGGCGATGAGCTATGACGCAGACTTGAAACTCTTCATCGACGGCAGCTGGCGCACGGGCGAAGGCCGTGATGCATTCACGGTCGTCAATCCCGCCACTGGCGAAGGCATCGGCGAAGTGCCGCTCGCCAGCACCGCCGATCTCGACGAGGCGCTGGCCGCCGCCGAGCGGGCCTACCCCAAGTGGCGCGCGACCGCGGTCGACGAACGCAGTGCGATCCTGCGCAAGGCGGCGGCGCTCATGCGCGAGCGGAGCGAGGCAATCGCTCGGCTGATGACCCAGGAGCAGGGCAAGCCGCTCCTCGAGAGCCGCCAGGAAGTGGCCGGGTCGGCGTCGATGTTCGACTGGTACGCCGAGGAAATTCGGCGCGATTATGGGCGGACGCTGGTTCGTCCGGCCGGGCAGCGATCGATCGTGCTGCACGAGCCGGTCGGGGTGGTGGCGACGTTCACCCCGTGGAATTTCCCGCTTTATCTGCTCGCCAAGAAAGTCGCGGCGGCGCTCGCCGCGGGCTGTTCGGTCATCTCCAAGCCGCCCGAGGAAACGCCCGGCTGCACCGGCGCGCTGGCCCATGCGCTGCACGACGCCGGGCTCCCGTCGGGGGTGTTCCAGCTCGTCCATGGTGTTCCCGACGCGGTCAGCCGCAAGCTGATCGGATCGCGCATCGTGCGCAAGTTCAGCTTCACCGGGTCGGTCCCGGTCGGCAAGGCGCTGATGAAGCTCGCCGCGGACAGCATGACGCGCGTGACGTTGGAGCTGGGCGGTCATGCGCCGGTGCTGATCTTCGACGATTGCGACCTCGACAAGACGCTCGACATGGTCGTTCCGCAGAAATTCCGCAACGCGGGCCAAGTGTGCGTCTCCCCGACGCGCTTCTATGTGCAGGAATCGATCTACCAGCAGTTCATCACGGGGTTCGCCGCGCGGACGGCCAAGCTCGTCACCGGCGACGGACTGGCCGACGCGACGAAAATGGGCCCGCTCGCCAATGCGCGGCGGCCCGGCGCGATCGGTGCGCTGGTCGACGATGCGAAGGCCAAGGGCGCGCGGGTCATGGCGGGCGGATCGCCCGGCGACCATGGTTTCTTCTTCCAGCCGACCCTGCTCGCCGACGTGCCGCTCGACGCCGATATCATGAACAACGAGCCGTTCGGCCCGGTCGCGGTATCGGCCAGTTTCAGGACATTCGACGACGCGATCGAGCAGGCCAACCGGCTGCCCTACGGCCTCGCTGCCTTCGCCTTCACCGAGAATGGCCGCCGCGCCAACTTGCTTGGCGACGCGATCGAGGCGGGGATGATCGGGATCAACAGCTTCGGCATCTCGGCCGCCGACGCGCCATTCGGCGGGGTCAAGGATTCAGGCTTCGGAAGCGAGGGCGGCAAGGAAGGGCTCGAGACCTATCAGGTGGTGAAAGCGATCCACCAGGCATGACCCTGCGCACCGGCGGCCGCACCCTTGTCGACCAGCTCGTCCTCCAGGGCTGCGACCGGGTATACACCGTGCCCGGCGAGAGTTTTCTCGCCGTGCTCGACGCCCTGCACGACACGCCCTTAATCCAGACGGTGGTCTGCCGGCAGGAGGGCGGGGTCGCCTATATGGCCGATGCCGACGGCAAGATGACCGGGCGGCCGGGGGTCGCGTTCGTGACTCGCGGGCCGGGGGCGACCAATGCCTCGGCGGGGGTCCATGTCGCGATGCAGGATTCGACGCCGATGATCCTGTTCGTCGGCGACCTCGACCGCGCCGATCGCGACCGCGAGGGGTTTCAGGAAATCGACATGGCGGCGTTCTTCGCCCCGGTCGCCAAGTGGGCGGCGCGGATCGACGATGCGCGGCGGATTCCCGAATATGTCGCGCGGGCCTATCGAGTGGCGACGGCGGGTCGCCCGGGGCCCGTGGTGCTGGCAATCCCCGAGGACATGCTCCG
>JALYIX010000089.1 GCA_030775565.1 Pseudomonadota bacterium
GGCGAATGGCGGGTGACGGGGGGCGAATGGCGCTCACCGATCGAGCGGGTCGACTGCGGCAACAGCGGCACCGGCGCGCGCCTGCTGATGGGCGCGGCGGCGGGGTTCCCGATTTCGGTCACCTTCACCGGCGACGAGAGTTTGAGCGGGCGGCCGATGGGGCGCGTGCTCGGGCCGCTGCGCGAGATGGGCTCGGGGGACGAGGCGGCGGCAGGCGACCGCATGCCGGTGACGATCCATGGCGGCAATCTGAACGGGCTGCGCTTCGTCAACGAAAAGGCGTCGGCGCAGGTCAAGTCGGCGATCCTGCTCGCCGGGCTGCATGCCTCGGGCGACGTCGAGGTCGTCGAGCCGGCGCGGAGTCGCGATCATAGCGAGAATATGCTGCGCGCGTTCGGGGTCGAGATCGACGGCGGCGAACGGGTTCGGCTCGGCACCAAGCGGACGCTCGTCGCGGCCGACGTGGCGGTGCCGGGCGATCCGTCGTCCGCGGCATTTCCGTTGGTCGCGGCGCTGATCGTGCCGGGGTCGGCGGTGACGGTAACGGGCGTGATGCTCAATCCGCTCAGGACCGGGCTGTTCACCAGCCTGGTCGAGATGGGCGCGGACCTGACGATCGCCAATGCGCGCGACTTCGGCGGCGAGCGCGTCGGTGATGTCACGGCGCGGTTCGGGACGCTGAGAGGCGTGACCGTTGCAGCCGGCCGTGCGCCGAGCATGATCGACGAATATCCGATCCTGGCGATCGCGGCGGCCTTCGCCAAGGGGCGCAGCGTGATGCACGGGCTGGCCGAGCTCAGGGTCAAGGAGAGCGACCGCTTGGCAGCGATCATCGCCGGGCTGGTGGCGTGCGGCGTGGCGGCGCGCGAAGAGGGTGACAGCCTGGTCGTCGAGGGCGTCGGGCGTCCCCCGCCCGGCGGCGCGACGATCGACGCGCATCATGATCATCGAATCGCGATGAGCTTCCTGACCTTGGGCCTGGCCTCGGCGGCACCGGTGACAGTCACTGGCGCGGCGACGATCGCGACCAGTTTTCCCGACTATGCCGGGCTGATGCAGCGGCTTGGGGCGGACCTTCGATGACGATCGCTTATGCCGGGGCGCCGGGCGCGTTCGCCCATGAAGCCGCGATCGCCTTTGCGCCGGGGCGAGTGGCAATTCCGTTCGCGGATTTTCGAGCGGTGGCCGAAGCGGTGGCGAGCGGGGCGGCGGAGCTTGGCATCCTGCCGACCACCAACCGCCGCGCGGGGGCGGTGCCGGGCGTGGCCGAGCTGCTCGCCGATGCGCGGCTGGTGACGGTTTCGAGCCATGACCTTCCGGTCCGCGTCCACCTGCTTGCGCTCGATGGCGTGACGCTGGATGAGGTGCGGGTGATTGCCTCGCATCCCGTCGCGCTGAAACAATGCGCCGAACATGTGGCCGCGCTTGGCGTCGCGATCGAGGAGGCGAGCAATACCGCGGTGGCCGCGGCGGCACTGGCCAGCCGTGATCACGCGGTACTGGCGTCCGAGGCGGCGGCGGCGACCTATGGGCTGGCGATCCTCAAGCGCGACATGCACGACGATCCCGACAATGCGACCAGCTTCGCGCTGATCGGGCGGGCGCCATGAGCGTCAACAGTTTCGGGCGGATGCTGCGCTTTTCCACCTGGGGCGAGAGCCACGGGCCCGCAATCGGCGCGATCGTCGACGGCTGCCCCCCGGGGATCGCCCTGTCGGAGGCCGATGTCCAGCCGTGGCTCGACAAGCGCCGCCCGGGGACGTCGCGCTTTACCACGCAGCGGCAGGAGCCCGACCAGGTGCGGATCCTGTCGGGGGTGTTCGAGGGGCGGACGACCGGGACCCCGATTTCGCTGATGATCGACAATGTCGACCAGCGCTCGAAGGATTATTCGGCGGTCGCCAGGGCCTATCGGCCGGGGCATGCCGACTATGCCTACGACGCGAAGTACGGCTTGCGCGACTGGCGCGGTGGCGGGCGGAGCAGTGCGCGCGAGACTGCGTCGCGGGTCGCGGCGGGGGCGGTCGCTCGGCTCGTCATCCCCGAGGTGTCGATCATCGCCTATCTCGTCGAGCTTGGCGGCGACGCGATCGATCGGGCTTTGTTCGATGCCGATCAGATTGCGGCCAATCCCTTCTACTGCCCCGATGCCGGTGCGGCGGCACGGTGGGAACAGGCGCTGGATGCGGCGCGCAAGGCGGGGTCCTCACTCGGTGCCGTGATCGAATGTGTCGCGACCGGGGTGCCGGCGGGATGGGGTGCGCCGCTTTATGCCAAGCTCGATGCCGAACTCGCCGCAGCCTGCATGTCGATCAATGCGGTCAAGGGGGTCGAGATCGGCGACGGGTTCGCGGCGTCGCGGCTGCGCGGCGAGGAGAATGCCGACGCGATGCGATCGGGCGAGGCCGGGCCGGCGTTCCTGGCCAATCATGCGGGCGGCGTCGCGGGCGGGATTTCGACCGGGCAGCCGGTGGTGGTGCGCGTGGCGTTCAAGCCGACCTCGTCGATCCTGACCCCCGTCGAGACGATCGACCGCGATGGCGCCGAGACCGAGATCGTCACCAAGGGGCGGCATGATCCGTGCGTCGCGATCCGCGGGGCGCCGGTGGTCGAGGCGATGATGGCGCTGGTGCTCGCCGATCAGAAATTGCTTCATCGCGGCCAATGTGGAGAGGCGCGCGGCGGGTGACGATCATCCCGGTTTCGCTCGGATCGCGCGCCTACGACGTCGTCATCGAGGACGGGCTGATCGGCATGGCCGGCAAGCGCCTGTTTCCCTTCGCGCGTGGCGGACGGCTGGTGGTGGTGACCGACCACAATGTGTGGGCGGCGCTCGGCGCACGGTTCGTCGCGGGTCTCGGCGGGCTCGATGCGGTGCCGATCGTGATGGCGCCGGGCGAAGTGAGCAAAAGCTGGAGCGGGTTGGCGAGCCTGGTCGACCAGCTGCTCGCGCTCGGGATCGAGCGGAGTGACCATCTCGTCGCGCTCGGTGGGGGCGTGATCGGCGACCTTGCCGGGTTCGCCGCGTCGATCGTCAATCGCGGCTGCGGCTATGTGCAAGTGCCGACCTCGCTGCTGGCGCAGGTCGACAGTTCGGTCGGTGGCAAGACCGCGATCAATGTCGCGGCGGGAAAGAATCTCGTCGGGGCGTTCCACCAGCCCGAACTGGTGCTGATCGACCCGGCGGCGACCGCAACGCTCGACCCGCGCCACGTCCGCGCCGGCTATGCCGAAATCGCCAAATATGCGCTGATCGAGGATGCGGCGTTCTTCGAGTGGCTCGAAGCGAACGGCGCGGCGGTGATCGCGGGCGAGCCAGCGGCGCGCCTCTACGCGATTGCCACCGCGGTAGGGGGCAAGGCGAAGGTCGTCGCGGAGGATGAGCGCGAGACTCGCGGGCGGCGGGCACTGCTCAACCTCGGCCACACCTTCGGCCATGCGCTTGAGGCCGCGACGGGCTTTTCGGACCGGCTGTTCCATGGCGAGGCGGTCGCGGCGGGGTGCGCGCTGGCGTTTGACTTCTCTGCCGAGCGGGGGCTCTGTTCGGCCGAAGACGCGGCGCGGGTGCGGGCGCATCTGGCGCGGGTCGGGCTTCCGGCGGGGCTTGCCGAGGCCGGCGTGAGCGCCTCGGGCGCTGAGCTGGTCGAGGCGATGATGACCGACAAGAAGAAGGAGGGCGGGCGCCTGCCCTTCATTCTTGCGCGCGGGATCGGCGCGGCGTTCGTCGACAAGTCGGTCGAACTGGCCGAGGTCGCGTCCTTCCTCGATCGCGCGCGCTGAGCCTTGACGGGATCCCATCGAGACCTATATGGGGCCGGTATGACCACCCTGTTCGCCCCGCCCAAGCCTTCCGTCGCGCTCAGCAAGGGCGCGTCGAAACTGGCCGGCTACAAGCCTTATTATACCGCGAGGGGTATCGACTGACGCGCGCACGCCGCTGCTGAATTCGAACCCCGCCAGGATGCCCCCGGCGGGGTTTTTTATTGCCTTCATCCCGAGAAAGTCCCGATCATGACCGACCAGTCGAACAGTCCCAAGCATGGCGCCCTGGCCTCGCCGACCCCGCCGCCGGGGGCCAATGCCGACTGGACCGTGCCGCAGAAGTGGGACGAGCTGACATCGGAGGACCATTGGGTTTGGGACACATTGTTCGCGCGCCAGCGGAAGCTGCTCCACGGCCGCGCCAACGCCGCGTTCGAGACCGGGCTCGACGTGTTGAGCCTTAGCCACCCCGGCGTGCCCGACTTGGCCGAACTCAACGACCGGCTGCACAAGCGGACCAACTGGACGGTGGTGTCGGTCCCTGGCCTCGTCCCCGACGACGTCTTCTTCCGCCATTTGTCCGAGCGCCGGTTCCCCGCGGGCAACTTCATCCGCAAGCCCGACCAGCTCGATTACCTCGAGGAACCCGATGTGTTCCACGATGTGTTCGGCCATGTGCCGATGCTCGCCCAGCCCGAGGTCGCCGACTTCATGGAAGCGCTCGGCCATCTTGGGCTCGCCTCGATCGACCATGGCGCGCTCCACCGGCTCGCCCGGCTATACTGGTACACCGTCGAATTCGGGCTGTGCCGCGAGGATGGCGCGCTAAAGATCTATGGCGCGGGCATCCTGTCGAGCTTCGGCGAGGCGCATTACAGTCTTGAGAGCGAGACCCCCAAACGCTTCGGCTTCGATTTGAAACGGGTGCTTCGCACCAACTATCGCACCGATGCGTTCCAGCAGAATTACTTCGTGATCGACCGTTTCCAGGACGTGCTCGACCTCGTGCTCAGGAACGATCTCCCGGCGCTCTACGCCGAACTCGACCAAATGCCCGATTTCGACCCGGGCATGGTCGATTCCACCGATCGGCTGCTCGCGGCCTGAACCGCGCGGCGATCGGCGCCTGACGAAAGTTTGCAAAAAAATGGACCATTTCAATTTGCGCGACGGCGCCCTTCATTGCGAAGGCGTGCCGTTGGCCGAAATCGCGGCCGCGGTCGGCACGCCGGTCTATGTTTATTCGACCGCGACGATGGTGCGCCATGCCCAGGTCTTTCGCGAGGCGGTGGCGGCGACCGGCGACCCGCTCATCGCCTTTGCGGTGAAGGCCAATCCCAACGGCGCGGTCTTGGCGACGCTGGCGCGCGAGGGGCTGGGCGCCGACGTCGTGTCGATCGGCGAATATCGCCGCGCGATCGCGGCCGGAATTCCCCCTGAGCGGATCATCTTTTCGGGGGTCGGCAAGACCGCCGACGAAATGGCCTATGCGCTGACCGGCGGGTTGCTCCAGTTCAACCTGGAGAGTGTCGAGGAGGCCGAGATGATGTCGGCGGTGGCGTCGTCGCTCGGATTGAAGGCGCCGGTCGCGTTCCGGGTCAATCCCGACGTCGATGCGCGCACGCACAAGAAGATTGCGACGGGCGGGGCGCTGAGCAAGTTCGGCGTGCCGATCGGCGATGCGCCTGAGTATTATGCTCGGGCGCGGGCGCTTCCGGCGCTCGATGTGCAGGGAGTCGCGGTCCACATCGGCAGCCAGCTGACCGATCTCGCCCCGCTCGAAAGCGCGTTCGGCAAGGTCGGCGCGCTGATCGCGGAGTCGCGCGCGGCGGGGCACGACATTCGCTTTGCCGATCTGGGGGGCGGGCTCGGCGTACCCTATGATCGCGACATGCCGCATCCGCCGGGACCGGCCGACTATGGCGCCATGGTCGCGCGGATCACCGCCGACTGGAACGTCCGGCTGCAGTTCGAGCCGGGGCGGCTCATCGTCGCCAATGCCGGGGTGCTGCTGAGCGAAGTGATCCGCATCAAGCCCGGCGTCGGGGACGATTTCGTCGTGGTCGACGCGGCGATGAACGACCTCATGCGGCCCAGCCTCTACGACGCCTATCATGCGATCGACCCGGTGACGCCGGGCAACAGCCAGATGACGGTCAACGTCGTCGGGCCGATCTGCGAGAGCGGCGACACGTTCGCGAGCGGGCGCACGATGGGGACGGTGGTTGCCGGCGACCTGGTCGTGTTCAGGACCGCGGGTGCATATGCCGCGACGATGGCGAGCACCTATAACAGCCGGCCGCTGACCCCCGAAGTGATGGTCTCGGGGGACAAGTACGCGGTCGTGCGGGCGCGACAGGATATCCAGGCCCTGATCGCGGCGGACACGCTGCCGCACTGGCTCGGGTAGCGCAATCGTCGCTCCGGCCTCTTCCGTCGTCTTACGACCCCGACTTGCGACGGTATCCGTTCGCTCATGGCCGCTGCCGAGCCGGCCGTGAGCGCAGTGATATCGACCCTGCCAACTGCCAGTGCAGCGGGCATCACTCGGCTACCCTTAATCTCCCGTCTGAGCTTTTAGCGACCATGATATTGAGCTTGGCGCAGATCGCCAAAGGCGCTTCGCGCGGCCGCGAGAGAAGCTGCGCCCTTGCTGATTTGCGCAAGGTAGGTCGCCAGCCGCTGTCGGTTTCGCAAGGGCGCTCGACACGGGGCGTCAGTACTTCATGCACTTCTCACCCCAGACCAGAGGTAAAGTGCTTTAAAATATAGCTCATTGCCATAGTGACAGCGTTTTCTCCGTACAAACCCGGAATTCACGCTCAAGACCGTTGGCTCGGAATGGATGCTTGCGTGCGGTCGGCAGCCATTGCACATGTGGGTCGTCAAGCAGGGGTATACTTAATGGTTCGGTCGAGCATTATTATTGCAGGAGCTGCGGCTACTCTTCTCGCGATGGGGGTCCCCGCGACCGCGCAGGACATGACCTTCCCCAAGGGCGGCGACATTCCCAAGGCGTTCGTCCCGGTCAAGGACAGCTTCGCCTATGTTAAGCGCGAGTTCGAGGTCCGGATGCGCGATGGGGTCACGTTGCACACAGTCATCTTGGTGCCGCGTGGTGCAACCCGAGCGCCAATCATGCTCGACCGCACTCCCTATTCCGCAGATAAGTTGATGGCCCGGGGCGGTGGGGGGCCTTTGCTCGAGGACGCGCTTTTCCCAGCCTATGCGGAGCTTGCTCACGCCGGCTACATTCTGGTCGCGCAAGACGTGCGCGGCAAATACAAATCAAAGGGCGAGTACGTCATGAACCGCCCAATTGTGGGGGCGCTCAACAACACGAAGGTCGATCATTCAACGGATGCTTATGACACGATCGACTGGCTGGTGAAGCACGTGCCCGAATCGAATGGCCGCGTCGGCACAATCGGGACCAGCTATGACGGCTTCACCACCCTGATGAGCTTGGTGAATCCGCATCCGGCGTTGAAGGCTGCAGTGCCAATCAATCCGATGGTTGACGTGTGGAAAGGTGACGATTGGTTTCATAACGGCGCGTTCCGTCAGGAAATGATAAGCTACGTCTATTTTCAAACTGCCAAGGCCGACAGTAGCGACGAATGGTACAGCGACCGCCGCGACGATTACGCGACCTTCTTGCACTATGGCTCCGCGGGCGCACTCGCGAGCGCGATGGGGATGGACCAGCTGCCGTTCTGGCGTCGACTGTCCCAGCACCCGGCCTATGATGGCTTCTGGCAGGGCCAGGCCGTTGATAAGATCCTCGCCCGCGCGCCCCTCACCGTCCCAACTCTGTTCGTCGACGCGCAGTGGGATCAGGAGGACATTTACGGCGCCTCGGCGGCCTTTGCCGCAACCAAGGCAAGCCCCAACGCTCATTTTGCGATGGGTCCGTGGCACCATGGCGAGGTCAATCGGGATGCATCTTCGCTCGGCGTACTAGATTATGGTTCGGATACCGCCAGTGCGTTCCGCTCGACTGTCATGATGCCCTTTCTCGATGCCCGTCTCAAAGACGGTGCGCCAGTCGTCGCTACCCCCAAGGCAACTGTCTACGAAACCGGGACCAACACATGGCGCCAATACAATGACTGGCCAAGCGCGTGCGATGGCTGCGCAACGACACTGCGACCGCTTTACTTCGGCGGCAATTCCTCGCTGACCTTCTCACAACCGGAGGGCGTTGCAGGTTACGACGAATATATTTCGGATCCAGCCAAGCCGGTGACGTACCGCAACCGGCCGAACGCGTCGCCTTATTCGGAAGGATCGACGTGGTCGAAGTGGCTGGTCGACGACCAACGATTCGCCTCGGCGCGGCCCGATGTTCTGACCTACACCAGCGATGTGCTGACCGCTCCTGTGCATATTGCCGGCCAGCCCGTGGCGCACTTGTTCGCGTCAACTAGCGGCAGCGACAGCGATTGGGTCGTCAAGCTGATCGACGTCTATCCCGACCAATATCCGAAGAAGCCCGAGATGGGGGGCTACGAGTTGGGAATCTCAATGGACATTCTTCGCGGGCGCTACCGGGACGATCCGGCACATCCGACTCCGATCCCCGCGAACCAAGTCCTCGAGTATAAGCTCGCTCTGCCCAACGCAGACCATGTCTTCCTGCCCGGTCACCGGATCATGGTGCAGGTCCAGTCCAGCTGGTTTCCGCTCTACGACCGCAACCCGCAGACCTATGTGCCGAACATCTTCTTCGCCAAGCCGGGCGATTTTGTGAAAGCCACGCAACGCGTGTTCCGTGTGTCGCGGCAGGCGAGCTATGTCGCGCTACCAATCATCGGTGGGAGCTGAGGCATTAATGCTGCAGCGACTTAGCAGGCGCGATCCCAGGTAAGGTCGGCTTCCATATTACGGGGCACCCAAGCTGGCCGTCCAAAACCACCCACATTTTGCTGTTCAGCACCGACATAGCGGTCG
>JALYIX010000090.1 GCA_030775565.1 Pseudomonadota bacterium
CGCCCCAGCCGCTGCCGCCGGGCCGGGTGCCGTCCTCGCGCCGTGTCCGGAACCGCGCGGCGATGGCGTCGAGCGGGTCGGTGAAGTTGCTCCACGCCGGGGGCGGGTCGCCCCCGCCATGCGCGAATGGCCGGCTGTGGCGTTCCCACCCGGCGATCGGCGACTGCGCCTCCTCGATCTCGTCGGGGCTCATCCCGTTGAAGAAATTGTAGCTCGAATTGTGGGCCCGGACATGGTCGAGGCACAGATAGCGCCACTGCCCCGGCCCGTCGAAGTCGCCCGGCGTCACCGGCGCGCGAAACTCGCCCGGCTCGGCGCATCCGCCGACTCCGCAGCGCTCCGCCGCGCCCTCGATCCGGCCATGGAATTTATGTGGTCGCGCCGTCACTTAGCCTTGCCTAGCCGTCCCTCGAAGTTGGTCTATATAGGAGCGATGACCGATCCTGCCACTGCCCCACCGCCCGGCCCCGTCGCGACCGAGATGCGCCGCCGGCTCGAGGCATCGCTTGCCCCGACGATGCTCATGTTGTGCGACGAGAGCGAGCTTCACCGCGGCCATGCCGGGCACGACGACCGCGGCGAATCGCACTTCCGGCTGGAGATCGACAGCGCCGCCTTCGCCGGCCAGTCGCGGGTTGCCCGCCAGCGCCTCGTCTACACCGCGCTCGGTGACCTGATGACCGACCGCGTCCACGCCCTGACGATCCGGGCCAGGGCCCCCGGCGAGGCCTAGCCCTTCACCGCCCGCACCGGCACCGGCGCGTTGCAGATGTCGACCCCGCCCGCCGGCCGCCGATAGAAGGCGTCCTGCCGGTTGGCGCGCTTGGCGACATAGGCGGCAAAGCTCGCGCTGCCCGTGTCCATCACTTCGAAGGCCGGCCGCTCCCCCGCGGGGATGTCCGACGCCAGCCGCGTCGCGAGGATCGGCAGGTCGCTCGACCGCTCCTTGTAGAAACCCAGCGCCTCGCCTCCGCGGGGCAGGCTCGACATCGCCTCGATCCCGGCGATGACCCGCCCGACCACGGCGATGTTGCGGTCGAGCTGGCGCGGCGCCTGGCCGATGATCGCATAGAGCTCGCCGCCCGTCCCCGTATCGGGATAAAGGTCGCGCCCGACCCCGACCGCGCCATAGCAATGCGTCAGGCTGGCACGCTCCCGATCGACCGACACCGGCCACCCCGCGACATGGCCAGTGCGCGGCGCATAGCTGTCGCGATAGGGGAAGGGCGTGATCCGCAGCCCGGCGGTCCCCCGCTCATACTCCGCCGGCGGCTTGGCGACGATGCCATCGGGCAGCTTGCGATCGTCGTTATGGCCCCACTGGACGACATAATTGTCCTGCACTCGATAGACCGCCGCGCCGTCCCACCAGTGTGACCGGGCAAGCCGCTGGATGTTGGCGACATGCACCGGGGCGAACGCCGGGGCGAGCTGGATCACCACCCGCGCCCCCGTCTTGAGATCCAGCACGAGCAGCTCGTCCGCCGGGATCGCCCGCCACGCCGATGCGGGCGCGGCAGCGACGATGTCGGGCGGGGTGACCGGCTTGGGTGGCGGAGCAGCTGCGGTCAGCAGCAGGGCGGCGGGGATGAGCGTGCGCATGGGCATGAGCTTAGCGCGTCCGCCGGCAAGCGCTAGGCCGGCGCCCGCCGCTGCCACGGCCAGCGCATCGCCTTGCCCGATTTCAACACGTTGCGGCGGAACAGCTTGGCCCCGGCGCGAAGGATCAGCGCCACCCACAGCGCCTGCCACGCGATTGCGGCAAGGTGCGGCCAGATGGCGTTCTGCTCGGCCGCCCGCGCGATCATCGCGAAGGGCGAGGACAGCGGGAACATCGCCGCCGCCAGCCCGCGCGGCTCGTCGAGATGCCCGACCGCCGACGCCCCGAAGAAGTAGATCGCGCTCTGACCCAGAACGACCGGCATGTTGAGCGTCTGGATCTCGCGCACGCTCGCCGCCTGGCTGCCAATCGCCAGGAACACCGAGCCGATCAGCAGATAGGCCATCGAGAAATAGACCACGGTCAGCCCGAGGAACCCCGGCCAGCCGATCGCGGGGGCGGGGAGGCCGCCGAGCCCGCCGCTCGACCAGGCCGAGATGGCGAGCGCCCCGGTCACCGTCCAGACCGCGATCCCGACGAACGAGATCGCCAGCATCGCGAACAGCTTGCCGACGAAGATCGCCTCGACCGGGACCGCCGCCGCAAGGATCTCGATCGCCTTGTTCGACTTTTCCTCGATCAGCTGCGACAGCACCGCGCCGGCCAGCAGGATCGTAAGTAGGAACAGCACCGTCTGTCCGGCGCGCGCGGTCAGCGCCTGCGCGGTGACGAGCGATCCGCCCGACCGCTCGGTCGAGGTCACGTCGATCCCCGGGGGTGGCGCGGCCGCGCCGTCGGGGTGCGCCCGGACATCGGCGAGGATGAAGCCGAGCTGGCGCGCGGTGCTGCCGTCGGCATGGACATTGCCGGTGAGGTGCGGGCTGGTCGTCGCGCCCTCGAGCACGGCAAGGATCGGCGGCGACTTCTGCGCCAGCAGCCGCGCGCGCTGGGCGGCGAGATCGGGCTGGGGCGCGGTCTCGATCAGCTGCGACAGCACCGCGCCGGCCAGCAGG
>JALYIX010000091.1 GCA_030775565.1 Pseudomonadota bacterium
AAGCAGTTCCTCGATCCCGTACTTGCGGTTGATCGGCACGATCTCGTCGCGCACTTCCTTGGACACCGCGTGGAGCGACACGGCCAGGTTGACGCCGATTTCCTCGCCGGCGCGCGCCATCAGCGGCACCACGCCCGAGGTCGACAGCGTGATGCGGCGCTTGCTAAGGCCAAGCCCGTCGCCGTCCATCACGATCTTCAAGGCATCGCGGACATGCTCGAAATTATAGAGCGGCTCGCCCATCCCCATCATCACGATGTTGGTCAGCATGCGGCCCTCGGGCGCCGACGGCCATTCGCCAAGCGCATCGCGCGCGAGCATCACCTGGCCGACGATCTCGGCCGGCTCGAGGTTGCGCACCAGCCGCATCGTCCCGGTGTGGCAGAAACGGCAGTTGAGCGTGCACCCGACCTGGCTCGACACGCACAGCGTCCCGCGATCGGCGTCGGGAATGAACACCATCTCATAATCATGCGCGTCGTGCGTGCGCAGCAGCCATTTGCGCGTGCCATCGGTCGAAACCTGCGCCTCGACCACTTCGGGGCGGGTGATCACGAACCGCTCGGCAAGCCATGGCTGCTGGCTCTTGGCGATATCGGTCATCAGCGAAAAATCGCCGACCCCGCGATTGTAGATCCAGTGCCACAATTGTTTGGCGCGAAGCTTGGCCACCCGCGGCTCGAGTCCAGCGGCCTCCAGGCTCGCCCGAATATCGTCGCGCGCGCGCCCGACCAGTTCGACCCGGCCATCGGCGCGCACGGTCGCCGCCCGCCCGACGGGCACGGGGTCGATCGGGCCGGGAATCGGCATTAATTGGGTGTCGGCGCTCATGATGAGCCGTCCATCTAGCGAGCGCCGCCCGATTTTTCCAGTCGGATCAGCCGTGCCGTGTCGAGCAGGCGGCCGCGGCGTCGATCGCCCCGGCCGCGCCGGCAAGCTGGTAACGATCGACGAACCCCCCGCCGCCGGGCGACCGCGCCTCGATCCGCATCGTCGGTGCGAAGCGCGATGCGGCAATGATCGCGTTTTCTTGCGCCGGCCCCGTGCTCCACGCGAAGCGGTCGCGCGCGGTCAGCAGGAACGGCCGGTCGCCGACCGTCAGCAGCACCGTTGCATCGGGGCGCGTGGGCAGGCTCAGCTGTGCGGCGAACTGCCCGCGCCGCGGTCCGGCGCGATCGAAGATGAAGCCCGCGTGGGGCTGGTTGAGCGGGTCGGCGGCAAGCCGGTCCGAACGGCCGAGGGCTTCGCACGAGGTGCCCCGATCGAACGCCGCCCAACCGCCGAAGCTGAACACCGCGCGCGGTGACGCGGCGACAAGTGCCAGCGCTCCAAGCGCGACGAGAATGCGCGGCGTCGTTCCCCTGTCCATCGGGCATGCTTACCGCGAACCCGGCCCGGGCGCACCCCGTCTCACCGTATTCGCCGCATGATTGTGCCCCGCGCGCGATTATGACAGTCTTCCATTGCTCGGCCACTCGCATCCCCAGGGGATCCATGCGCCGATGCGGCCTCGCCTGACATGACCTTGGCACTCGTCCTTGCCGCCTTGGCGGAAGAGCTTGCGCTGTTCGCGGCGGTCGGCTTCGTGGTCGTTGCGTTCAACGATGTCCTGGTCGACCTGATCTACTTCGCCCGGCGCTTGTGGCGCGCGCTGACGATCTACAGCCGCTATCCGCGTGCGTTCGTCGAGACGCTTGCGCAACCGGCGCCCGGCTGGCTGGCGGTGTTCATTCCGGCGTGGGACGAAAGCGGCGTGATCGAGCCGATGCTGCGCGAAACGCTGAAACGCTTCGGTGACGGCGATTATCGCCTGTTCGTCGGGCATTATGCCAATGACCCGGCGACCGGCGCGGCGATCGCGCTGATCCGCGATCCGCGCGTCACGCCGGTCGCGCTGATGACCGATGGCCCGACGACCAAGGCCGACTGCCTGAACCATCTGTTCGCCGCGCTCGTCGCGCATGAGGCGACACGGGGCGTTCGGGCGACCGCCGTGGTGCTTCACGACGCCGAGGATCTCGTCCACCCGGGCGAGCTGACGCTGTTTGCCGCCCTGGCCCCACGCGCCGCGGCGATCCAGCTACCCGTCGTCCCGCTGCTCGATCCCGCGAGTCCGTGGATTGCCGGCCACTACTGCGACGAATTCGCCGAAAGCCATGGCAAGGAACTGGTCGTGCGCGAGGCGATCGGCGCGGCCATTCCCCTTGCCGGAGTGGGCTGTGCGATCGAGCGGGGCGCCCTCGACCGGCTCGCCCAAGCCCATCGCGGACGGCCCTTCGCCCCCGACAGCATGACCGAGGACTACGAGATCGGGCTGCGGCTCGGCGCGCTTGGTTTGAAGACGATCTTCGTGCGCATTCCCGCCGCGCCGGGCGACCGCGCCGCGATTGCATCGCGCGGCCATTTCCCGGCGACACTCGACGCTGCCGTCCGGCAAAAGGCGCGCTGGATCGGGGGCATCGCGCTGGCCGGCTGGGACCGGCTCGGCTGGCGCGGCGGGCTTGGCGAGCGATGGATGCGGGCGCGCGACCGCAGCGGACCCTTCGCGGCGTTGCTGATGGTCGCCGGCTATCTCGCCGTACTGTTATGGGGCCAGTTGAAGCTCGCCGGCGCGCTCGGCGCCCCGCTCGCGGTCACCCTCGATCCCCGGCTCGCGCTGCTCCTCAAGATCAATCTCGGCTTGCTCGGGTGGCGAATGCTGATGCGGGCGGGGTTCACCACCGCGGCCTACGGTCCGTGGCAAGGACTGTTGTCGATCCCGCCCCTGTTCGTCGCGAACCTGATCGCCATCCTGGCCGTGCGCCGAGCAGTCGCGTTGCACGACGCGGTGAGCCCGCCGCGCTGGGACAAGACCCACCATATCTTCCCGATGGAGCTTGGCACATGACCGCTTCGACCCGGTTCCTTGGTTTCGCGGTGCTCGTCTGGGCGGGGGTGCGAACGATCAGCCTCGGGCTGCTTCCGGGCAGCGGCGGCGCCATTGCCAGCAGCCTTCCCGCTCCCTCAGCGGTGACACCGCTTCCGCCCGGAGGCCGGACCGAATTCGCACCAATCGACCCGGTTGCGGCGGCCGCGGCCGTAGCACCCTCGCCACCGTTCGTCGCCCCGGCACAGGCCGGTCCCGCCGGACCGGCAATGGCCTATGCGGTGCCTGCTTATTATCCGGTCGAGCCCCGCCGGGCGCAGTCGCGGGCGCATGTGCGTTACATCGACGACGGCCTGATGCCCGAACCCCGCCGGCTGCCCTTCAGCAGCAGCGACCCGACTCCACCCGATCCGCGTCCGCTGCAGCTCGCATCCGCAGCGATGCCGCCCGCGCACAGTGACGCGCCAGCCGCCGATTCACTCGTCCCGCCGCTTACGCGTCGGTCGAAGCGGCTCGAACTGTCGACCTGGGCAATGACCCGCGGCAAGCCCGGGCAGATCCTCGGCCCCAACAGCCTCGCCGCCGATGGCGCGACACTTGGCGGGAGCCAGGCCGGGGCGCGCATGACCTATTGGATCGATGGTCACCTCGGGGCCAGCCTGCGGGTCAGCACCCCGCTCGGCGGTGCGCGCGGGGGCGAAGCGGCCTTGGGGGTTCGCTATCGCCCGTTCACCAACCTGCCCTTCGCGGTCACTGCCGAGCGCCGTCAGCGATTTGGTCGGGCGGGGGGCCGCAACGACTTTGCGCTGTTTGCCGAGGGTGGCCTGTGGGACCAGCCGATGCCCGCCGGCTTTCGGCTCGACGCCTATGCCCAGGCGGGCGTCGTCGGGCTGAAGGCGCATGATCCGTTCGGCGACGGCGCCTTCACCCTCACCCGGCCGTTGTGGCGCAACATCTCGGGCGGGTTCGGGATGTGGGGTGGCGCACAGCCGCACCTCTACCGGCTCGACGCTGGCCCGCGCCTGACGATCGCGATGAAGCATGGGATGAAAGTGCACGTCGATTATCGCCAGCGGCTGGCGGGGACGGCCTTCCCCTCGTCGGGCCTCGCCGTCACCATCGCCGGCGATTTCTAGCCGCGCGCGGCGGTTCGGCTGCTCGAGCATTGCGAGCGCCGCCCGCGCCGCTTAGCGTGCCGCCAAGCCCATGCACATCTACCTGCCCATCGCCGGAATGTCGGTCAACGCGCTGCTGATCGTCGCGTTGGGCGCGCTGGTCGGATTGCTCTCGGGGCTGTTCGGGGTCGGCGGCGGCTTCCTCACCACGCCGCTCCTGATCTTCTACGGCATTCCGCCGACGGTCGCGGTCGCCTCGGCCACGACGCAGATTACCGGAGCCAGCGTGTCGGGCGCGCTTGCCCACTGGCGGCGCGGCGGGGTCGACCTCAAGATGGGGCTGGTGATGATCGGCGGCGGGCTCGTCGGCTCGCTCACCGGCGCCGCGCTGTTCCGCATCCTCCAGGCGACGGGGCAGGTCGATGTCGTGGTCGGTTTCCTCTATGTCGTCCTGCTCGGCTCGATCGGGCTGCTGATGCTCAAGGACGCGCTGTTCGCGCTCGGCTGGCTCAAGCGCGACACGCCCAAGGTCCAGCCGCGTCACAATAAATGGATTGCGAGCCTCCCCTTCCGCTCGCGCTTCTACGCCTCGGGAATCTACATTTCGCCGCTCGCACCGGCCGGAATCGGCTTCCTGGCCGGGATGCTGACGGTGTTGCTCGGGGTCGGCGGCGGCTTCGTGTTGATCCCGGCGATGATCTATCTGCTCGGCATGGCGGCGCGTGTCGTCGTCGGCACCAGCCTCTTCATGATCCTCGCGGTCAGCGCGGCGACGACCCTGATCCAGGCGATCTCCAGCGGCGCGGTCGACATCGTGCTCGCCGGCTTGCTGCTCGTCGGCGGCGTGATCGGCGCCCAATATGGCGCGATCCTCGCCACGCGGTTGAAGCCCGACCTGCTGCGCCTGGCGCTGGCCCTGATCATCCTCCTAGTCGCGCTGCGCATGGCGCTCGGCCTCGCCTGGCGCCCCGACGAAATCTTCACGATCGAACTGCTATGAGGCGCATCTCCGCGCTCGGCGCGCTGCTGCTCACCGCCGCGTCGACGCCCCAGCTGGTGCCCGACGTGTCCGCCCGCGAGGTCGAGATCCGCTACAGCTTCACCGGCGCCCAGCTCCTCCTGTTCGGTGCGATCCTCTATCCCGACGGCCGCATCCCCGAGCACGCCGCCGAGGTCGTGATCGTCCTGCGCGGCCCCGACCAGCCGATCCTGATCCGTCAGAAGGAGAAGATTGCGGGCATCTGGATGAACGCCGACCAGAGCCGCTTCCGGTCCGCCCCCAGCTTCTACTCGGTCGCCTCCTCGCGTCCGGTGCGCGAGCTCGTCGATGACCGGACCGCGTCGATCTACGAACTCGGCCTCCGCAACCTCCAGCTCTCCCCGGGCGGCGGCGCCCTGCCGGACAAGGTCCGTCGGTTCGAAGCCGGCCTGCTCGACCTTCGCCGGCGCCAGGGACTCTACGCCGAAAACCCGCACGGGGTCGAAGTGACCGGCGGGGTGCTCTACCGCGCCGCCATCGCGATCCCGAGCCAGGTGCCGGTCGGCACCTACACCGCCGAGACCTTCCTCATCGACCATGGCCGGGTGCTCGCCGCCGCGACCCGCGACATTCACATCGGCAAGTCGGGGTTCGAACGCTATGTCGCCCTCGTCGCGCGTCGCCACGCGATCGCCTATGGCGTGCTCGCGGTGCTGCTGTCCCTCGGCCTCGGCTGGGCCGCGGCAAGCCTGTTCCGCCGCAGGAATTGACGGGCCTAACCCTATCTTAACCGGGATTGGCTAGCGCGGAACGGACCTAGTCATAGTTCCGGAACGAGCGCAGCCATGGACGACACGCCGAGCCTCAAGCAATTCCTCGACGAGATGAGCAGCTATGGCGAGGGCGAGGCGCCGCATGTCATCGTGCCGCAAGTCTCCAACGCGCCGCAGCCGGCGATCGGCCAAGTGGTCGAGATTGCCGGCTCGGGCTCGCAGATCCGGATGACGGCAGCAGCGCTGGCGGCGCTGTCGACCAATCCCGATCCGTCGCTGGCGATGTCGGGCCAGGTGGGCAGCCAGGTCAAGATGAGCGTCGCGGGCAGCTGGCTGATCGCCAATGTGCGTACGCTTCGCGCAGGCGACGAAGGCCTGGTCGTCGCGCATGTCGACTTCCTGGGCGAGGGCAAGGTCGGCCCCGCCGGCCAGCTGACCGCGTTCCGCCGCGGCGTGACCCGCTATCCGATCCCGGGCGACGAGGTGTTCCCGGTGTCGACGATCGACATGCACGGCATCTTTGCTGCCGACGACAGCCCGCATATCGAGATCGGCACGGTCTATCCGACCGACGACATTCGCGGCGCGCTGTACGTCGACCCGATGCTCGGCAAGCATTTCGCGATCCTCGGCTCGACCGGCACCGGCAAGTCGACCTCGGTCGCGCTGATCCTCCATCGCATCTCGCAATTGAGCCCTGAGGGCCACATCGTGATGATCGATCCGCACGGCGAATATTCGGCGGCGTTTAAGGATTGTGGCGAGCTGTTCAACGCCGACAATCTACAGCTGCCCTACTGGCTGCTCAACTTCGAAGAGCATTGCGAGGTCCTGCTCACGACCGACGGTGCCGAGCGCCAGCGCGATGCCGACATCCTTGCCAAATGCCTGCTGGCGGCGCGGACCAAGGGCAAGACGGGCGACCAATATGGCCGGATCACGGTCGATTCGCCGATCCCCTACCTGCTCAGCGACCTCAACGCGATCCTCGTCAACGAGATGGGCAAATTGGACCGCGCCGGCGACACGCTGCCGTTCCAGCGCTTGAAGACGAAGCTCGACGAATTGAAGGCCGACCCGCGCTATTCGTTCATGTTCTCCGGAATGCTGGTCTCGGATTCGATGGGCAGCTTCCTCGCCAAGCTGTTCCGCCTGCCGAGCCACGGCCGCCCGATCTCGATCGTCGACGTCTCGGGCATTCCGTCCGAAGTGACTTCGGTGGTGGTGTCGGTGCTGGCGCGGATGGTGTTCGACTATGCCATCTGGTCGCGGACCGAGGCGCAGCGCCCGATCCTGCTGGTCTGCGAGGAAGCCCACCGCTACGTCCCCAAGGACGAGAATGCGAGCGGTCAGGCGGTGCGCAAGATCCTCGAACGGATCGCCAAGGAAGGCCGCAAATATGGCGTGTCGCTCGGGCTGATCACGCAGCGGCCGTCGGACCTCGCCGAAGGCGTGCTGTCGCAGTGCGGCACGATCATCTCGATGCGCCTTAACAACGACCGCGACCAGGCCTGCGTCCGCGCGGCGATGCCCGAAGGCGCACGCGGTTTCCTCGACGCGATCCCGGCGCTCAGGAACCGCGAATGCATCGTCTGCGGCGAAGGCGTCGCCATCCCGATCCGGGTCCGCTTCGACGACCTCGAGCCCGAAAAACGCCCCGCCTCGAGCGATCCCAGCTTCGCCGCCTCGTGGCGCGAAACCGGGGGCGAGGAAGGCATCATCCAGCGCACGATCAAGCGCTGGCGCGGGCACGGACGGTAGGGCGGAGCAGCCCCGCATCGGCGCGAATGTTCACACATGTTCGCGCTAACGGGGGGTGTTTCAGCACATCCGGTCGGGGCCCTCGCGAGGCGGTTCCAGCAGTGAGAACGACCGAGTCCTGCATGGCATGATTTGCCTACTGTAGGACAATGTTTTCGGCACGGCGGCAATTGGGTGGGGCGGACACCCCAATTTGATATGAAGCTTGGCTGAAGCCATCTGTTATGACGCTCCCAAACACTGTCGCTCTGAACGAGCGGCCTGACAGCGTAACCTCCGAACGCCTAGACCGTATGAGGCCCAAGAAATTGCAAGAGCACCGGCGCGGTGAACCGGTGCTCCCACAGTTTCCTACTTGGCCGCGATGATCCCGATCGTAATGCTCATCGGTGCCCCCGTGTCGGCCACGCTCATGGCGCGCTCAATGGCACGGTCGATCTGCGGCTTTGCACCCGCCCAAGCAAGGGCACGGCATTGAGCACGCTCCAACTGGAAGCCGGGTAAATCCTCCGGACATACTTGATAGGTCGCCTGATGGACGCGCCGGATCAAGGTGTGCTGCCCCGCCAACGAACGAACGTCACTAATGGTGAAGTTGACGTTCGCAGTAAGGACATCAGAGTCCGGCATGGCTCGAGAGTGCGGCTTGCCTTGAACGACGAGATCCCGCGATGGCTGTGAGTAGGCGGGCTGTGCAGCAGCGCAAACGACCAGAACGCCGACAATCCCGGCGGCTGTCATGCAAGCAAGATTACGGACGTTCATAAGTTGCCTCCTTTTTGCTCTGCGGAATAACTCCGCGAGGAGGCCCCTACGTCATGTCGCCGGAACTCGGTGCTTGATATCGACGACGTTGCTCTGTGTTTCGTTTGTTGATCGAACGGTCGATGAATAGACCTTGTTTTTCGACGACTCGGTCGAGAGGATGCCCAGCGTTGCTGCAACGTGCGATTTGGCGATGCGATAGCGTGATCCGTCGCAAAGGCGGGCCGTCCAGTATTGCGCTCATGAAGTAGACGTTCGATGAAATCGACCCGCACGATGACTGAACGGTGAATCTGGAGGAACTGATCCTTCGGTAGGCGTGCCATCAGACTACGGACGGTATCGTGAAGCAGGCAGTCCCAATCACCGACGAATACGCGCATGTAATCTCCCTCCGCTTCGATTTTGTTGATCGTGCTGACGGCGACTTTCCTGCGGCCATTCCTGCAAAGTAGCCACATCATTTGATTGACGACGTATCGCTCAGTTTTGCGCGCGACGAAGTTGGTCTCCATGCGCGATACGAACGCGCTGATCTGAGGAGCAATCCTCTCCATTTGTTCGGTGAACTCGCTCAGCGAGGCGATTTTGCCCTGCACAATGAGGTCGAAGGTCCCGGAAACTTCGAGCGCTGTTTCGACATACTCGCAAGCGAGCACGCACTTTTTGAATGCGCGAAGTCCTTTAACTGGCGCGCGATGATCAAACGCAACGCATACAACGACGGTGAGGTCTGTCATGCGGCGTGCCCCCTTGGAGCGCGCTCTAGGCCTTACCATTCGAACGGTGCGCAGACAATCGCTGTGCCCCGCGATATTGATATCTATTTGTCTTTCGGGGCGCGGTCACCAGTCTATGCAGTTCGGTCTGGCTTTCAAATATTTGCTTTCGCAAGCTCGTTTGACCGAGCGAACGTCGGCAACTGGGGCGCAAGCCGCCTCCGGGCTAGCCCTTCGCCCCCACGCTCAACAAGGCCGCCACGCGCGCCTTGAACGCTGCCAGGCTGGGGCCGTCGATGGTCGAGTGGGCGATGAAGCGGACGCTCATCGGGTTGATCGCCTGGCCGCCGCGCATCACTTCATAATGGAGGTGGGGGCCGGTCGACAGGCCGCTGCTGCCCGAATAGCCGATCAGCTGGCCCTGGCGCACCGTGCTCCCCGCGCCGACGACGAAGCGGCTCATGTGGCTGTAGCTGGTCTCGATCCCGCCGGCATGGGCGAGGCGGACCTGCTCGCCATAGCCGCCCGCCCAGCCGGCGCGCTCGACCGTGCCGTCGGCGGCGGCAACGATCGGGGTGCCGTAATGGGCACCGAAATCGATCCCCTTGTGCATCCGCATGAAGTGCAAAATCGGGTGATAGCGCTCGCCGAAGCCCGAGGTGATCGGCGCGTTGACCGGCCACACCATGCCGCTGACCTGGCGGCCGGCGCCGGCGCCGTCATACCATTGGCTGGTGCCGCCCGTGGTCCATTTGATCAGCTGGATCGTGCTGCCCCCTGATCGCTCGAGGCCGGCGTAGAGCAGCGGCCCGGCTTCGCTCTCGCCAGTCGCGGCGCGGCGGTTGGCGACAACCAGGTCGAAGCGGTCGTCGGGCGCGACTTGGCTGCCGACGTCGAGCTGGGTCGACAGCGCCTTGAGATACTCCTCGGCGGTGTCGGACGCGACTCCGGCGGCGCGGAGCGACCAGTAGAGCCCGTCGCCGACGCGGCCGCGGATGCGCAGCGGGGTGGTGTCGAGCGCGATCGCCTGGCGCTGGAGGGCGAGGCCGGTCGGCGAGGCGACGATGGTCATTGCGGAATCGAGGCCGGTGCGGAGCGAGACGCGCTCGACGGGGCGCAGCGAACCGGTCTTGCGGCCGAGGGTGACTTCGACGGTGGTGCCGGGCGCGATGCGGGTCGTGGCGAGAAGCGCCTGGGCCTGGCCCGCGTCGCCATAGGTGGCGCCGAGGCGGACGAGGAGCGCGGCGAGCGTTTCGCCCGGGGCGACGCGCGCGAACAGGTCGAGCGTCGCGCGCTCGGGGGCGTTGGCAATCGGCTCGACCGCGGCGGTCGGGGCCATGGCGATGCCGGCCTCGCTCCCCTCGATCAGCGCGCCGACGCCCGTCGCGGCGAACTGGCGCTGCTCGGGTTCGCCAACCGCGGCGGGGTGGCCGCCGGGGAGGGGGGTGAAAGGCGGTGCCATCAACGCGGTCGCGACGGTGAGCGCGGTCAGCGTCGCGAAGCCGCGCCACCAGCGGCGCGAGCCGAAATCCTCGTTGAGGTCGATCGCGAGCTGGAGGTCCGCCAGGCGGCGGCGGCGGCGGCGCGCGCCGAAGCCCGCCGGGGCGCGGGCCACCGGCACTCGTCCATGCGTCCATTCGCTTCGTGCCAGCACCAGTTGCTCCGCTTGTCGCGGACTGTCCTGCCGGGGAATGGTTAATGGCCGTTTAAAGCCGGGCCCCGGGCAGGACCCTTGCATCGCAGGATTTTGCTGCCACATTCAACGGCATGACCGCCCCTCGCGACGGCCTCGTCCGGGCAATCCTCGGCCCGACCAACACCGGCAAGACCCACTTGGCGATCGAGCGGATGTGCGCCCATTCGAGCGGGGTGATCGGCTTCCCGCTGCGGCTCCTGGCGCGCGAGGTGTACGACCGGGTGGTGGCGATGAAGGGGGCCAATTCGGTCGCCTTGCTGACCGGCGAGGAGCGGATCGTGCCGGCCCAGGCGCGCTACTGGCTGTGCACTGCCGAGAGCATGCCGGTTCGCCAAGAAGACGAACAACGCGATTTCGCCTTCGCCGCGATCGACGAGGCGCAACTCGGCATCGACCCCGAGCGCGGGCATGTGTTCACCGACCGGATGCTGCGGGCGAGGGGGCGCGAGGAGACGCTGATCCTCGGGTCGGAGAGCCTGAAGCCGCTGGTGCGCAAATTGTTGCCGCACGCCGAGGTGATTACCCGGCCACGCTTTTCGACGCTGCGCTATGCCGGGTCGACCAAGCTGACGCGCCTGCCGCCGCGCTCGGCGATCGTCGCCTTCTCGGCCGAGCAGGTCTATGGCCTCGCCGAAATGCTGCGCCGCTTCAAGGGCGGCGCGGCGGTGGTGATGGGCTCGCTGTCGCCCGCCACGCGCAACGCCCAGGTCGCGATGTTTCAGCGCGGCGAGGTCGATTATCTGGTCGCGACCGACGCGATCGGGATGGGGCTCAACATGGACGTCACCCATGTCGCCTTCGCCGGGCTCGAAAAGTTCGACGGCAAGCGCGACCGGCGGCTGACGATCGCCGAAATGGCGCAGATCGCGGGGCGCGCCGGACGGCACCAGCGCGACGGGACGTTCGGGACATTGGGGCTCGGCGGCGAGAAGGGGGCGGCGTTCGACGAGGCCGAGATCGAGGCGATCGAGGAGCATCGTTTTCGCCCGCTCGACCATCTCTACTGGCGCAATCCGGAACTCGATTTCACCGATGTGCGCGCTTTGATCACTAGCCTCGAAACCCCGAGCGGCGACCCGTTGCTGCGCTCGGCCCCGGTCGCGCTCGATCTGACCGTGCTCAAATCGATCGCCGAGGACCCCGCCATCGCGGCGCGGCGCGGGCGGCAGGCGAAGGCCCTGTGGGCGGCGTGCGGGCTGCCCGATTTCCGGAAAGTCGGGCCGATGCACCATGCGCGGATGGTGCGGCGGATCTTCTCCTATGTCGGCGAGGGCGGGCATATCCCGCACGAATGGTTTGCCGCCGAAGTGACCCGGCTCGACAATGTCGCGGGGGATATCGAGGCGATCGCCGACCGGCTCGCCGGGATCAGGAGCTGGGCTTATATCGCGCAGCGGGCGGACTGGCTGAAAGAGCCGGCGCGCTGGGCCGCGCGAACGCAGGCGGTCGAGGCGCGACTGTCGGATGCGCTGCACCTGGCGCTGACCCAGCGGTTCGTCGACCGGCGCACGGCGGTGCTGGTGCGCGATATCGGCGCGCGCGGGGCCGATGCGCTGCCGGTGACGGTTGCGGCCGACGGAGAGGTCAGTGTCGGCCCCGA
>JALYIX010000092.1 GCA_030775565.1 Pseudomonadota bacterium
GGGAGCCGGGGCTCGACGATCTCGTGGCGTCGAACGTTCGCCGTGGCCGGCTCGGCTTCACGACCGATCTTGCCGCCGGCGTCGCTGGAGCGGAGGCCGTGTTCATCGCGGTCGGAACGCCGGCGCGGCGCGGTGACGGGCATGCCGACTTGAGCTTCGTCTATGCCGCGGTGCGCGAACTGGCCAAGGCCCTCACCGGGCCGGTGGTGGTGGTGACCAAGTCGACGGTGCCGGTCGGGACGGGCGACGAGATCGCCCGCATCCTTGCCGAAGAGGGTGCACCGGCGGGCTGCTCGGTGGCGTCGAACCCCGAATTCCTGCGCGAAGGCGCGGCAATCGCCGACTTCAAGCATCCCGACCGGATCGTGGTCGGGGCCGAGGACCAGCGCGCGCGCGATGTCCTGGCCGAGATCTACCGGCCGCTGTTCCTCAACAAGGCGCCGCTGCTGTTCACTGCACGGCGGACGGCCGAGCTGATCAAATATGCCGCCAATGCCTTTCTTGCGGTCAAGATCAGCTTCATCAACGAGATTGCCGACCTGTGCGAGGCGGTCGACGCCGACGTCCAGGACGTCGCGCGCGGGATCGGGCTCGATAATCGCATCGGCGCCAAATTCCTTCACGCCGGGCCGGGCTATGGCGGCAGCTGCTTTCCCAAGGATACGCTCGCGCTGCTGCGCACCGCCGAGGAGGCCGGCGTCGAGCAGCGGATCGTGGCGACTGTGGTCAAGGTCAATGACGACCGCAAGGCGGCGATGGCCGAGCGGGTGCGCGTGGCGGTCGGCGGCGACCTTGCCGGCAAGAAGGTCGCGCTGCTTGGCCTGACGTTCAAGCCCAACACCGACGACATGCGCGATTCGCCCTCCATCCCGCTGGCGCAGGGGCTGCTCGCCGGCGGCGCGAGCGTGGCCGCTTATGACCCGGTCGGGCGGGAGCAGGCCGAAGCCCTGATGCCGGGGGTCGACTTTGCCGAGAACGCCTATGCCGCGGCCGATGAGGCAGACGCGCTGGTGATCGTCACCGAGTGGGACGAGTTCCGCGCCCTGGACCTTGCGCGCATCGCGTCGTTGATGCGCGGTAAAGCGCTGATCGACCTCCGGAACATTTACGACGGTGTAACGGTTGAGCGAGCCGGTCTGTCTTATCGTGGCATTGGCCGCGGCCGCTAAATCTATTCCGGGTGCAGTAATGGTAGACACGCCGAGAATCGTGGTGATGGGGCTTGGCTATGTCGGGCTGCCGCTGGCTGTCGTCCTCGCCCGAAAGTTCGACACGATCGGGCTTGATATCGACCAGGATCGCATCGCCGAACTGGAGCGCGGCGAGGACCGCACGCGTGAAGTGGAGGCCGACCAGCTGCGCGCATCGACGCTGCGGTTGACGGCGGATCCTGAGGCGGCCCGCGGCGCTCACGTCTATATCGTGACCGTGCCGACCCCGGTCGACCAGTCGAACCGGCCCGATCTCGGTGCCGTGATGGCGGCGTCGCGGACGGTCGCGGGGCTGATCGATCCGGCGCGACGACCGACGATTGTCTACGAGAGCACGGGCTATCCCGGGGTCACCGAGGATCTTTGCGGAGCCGAAATCGAGCGCGCTGGCGGACTGGTGCGCGGGCGCGACTTCCGGCTTGGTTACAGTCCCGAGCGGATCAATCCCGGCGACCGCGAACATAGTGTCGACAAGATCACCAAGGTCATCGCCGGCGAGGACGCCGAGGTCGTCGAGCAGCTCGCGACAATCTATGGCGCGGTGACCAGCGGGGGCGTGTTCCGCGCCGCCTCGATCAAGGCAGCCGAGGGCGCCAAGGTGATCGAGAACGCCCAGCGCGACATCAACATCGCCTTCATGAACGAAGTCGCCCAGATCATGGGCAAGGTCGGCGTGTCGGTGTGGGACGTGCTCGACGCGGCGCGGACCAAGTGGAACTTCCTGCCGTTCGAACCGGGGCTGGTCGGTGGCCACTGCATCGGGGTCGATCCCTATTACCTCAGCCATCTGTCGCAGAGCCTGGGGCACGAGCCGCATGTCATCCTGGCCGGGCGCGGGACCAATGACGCGATGGGTGCGTGGATTGCCGACCGGCTTCACGAGCAACGAGGGCAGCGCCCAGGAAGCGTTCTGGTACTGGGGCTAACGTTTAAGGAGAATGTGCCGGACCTGCGCAACAGTCGGGT
>JALYIX010000093.1 GCA_030775565.1 Pseudomonadota bacterium
ACCCCACCGAGCCGGGGACGTCGATGATCGCGAACCGTCCTCCAAGATATTCGAAGTGCATCAGGTTGAGTTCGGTCGACCCGCCACGCGCGCGGGCTTCGGCGCTGGCGTCCCCGATGGTTGCGCCGGCTGCCCCCTGGCGGTCGATCGTCCCGCTGGCGAACAGCATCGCTTCGGCGAGGCTGGTCTTGCCCGCCCCGGCCGGTCCGACCAGGGCGATCACTCGAGTGCCGGCGGGGTCTCCTTGAGTAGTGGGCATGCGATTCTCCTCTCGTCCGGTTGGCGGGCGTCAGGGTCGCTCGAAGCGGCCGCTGCGCGCTTCTGTGGGCTTACGCTCGGCCTGTTCGCCACAATTGACAAGAGGGTCCGGAACGCGGCGCGGCGGGGACGGTTGACGGCGGGACGAACCGCATGCGGGGCAATGACTTGGGCAGGGGATTTTCAGTGACGGACAGCGCCGATCACCAGCGCGCCAGGAGTGGCGCAGAGCGCGGACGGCAGGCCGACTCGCCGGCGCAGATGCCCGCGCTGGGGTGGAAGGAGATTATCCTTCGCACCTTCAAGGAGGGGGCCAAGGACAATATCGCGCTGGTCGCTGCCGGGGTGGCATTCTACGCCTTCCTCGCGATCGTTCCGCTGATGGGGGCGACGGTGCTGACCTATGGCTTCATCGCCCGGCCCGAAACCGTGCTCAAGAACATGCAGTCGCTGATGGCGATCGCGCCGCCCAACATTGCGGAGACGGTCGGGGGCATGCTGCTCAACGTCGTCAAGAGTTCGGGGAGCGAGAAGGGGCTCGGGATTTTCGTCGCGCTGGGGGTGGCGATCTGGGGTGCGCGCAACGCCGCCGGGTCGATCATGATCGCGCTCAATATCGCCTATGAGGAGAAGGAGCAGCGCGGCTTCGTCCGCAAGACGCTGACTGCGCTGGCAATGACGCTGGGGTTGGTCGTGCTTGGCCTCGCCGCGGTCGCAGCGATGGGTGCGCTCCACTATGTCCAGCAACTATGGCCGGGGAGCAGCGCGACCGCCGCGCTGATCGGGCGGCTGCTGACGTATCCCTTGCTCGCAGTCGGCGCGGCGGCGACGGCGGCGACGATCTATCGCTACGGGCCCTCGCGGCAGAAGGCGAAATGGACCTGGCTGACCCCGGGGTCGATCTTCTCGGCGGTGGGCTGGCTCGTGACCACGGTCGGGTTCGGGCTCTACGTCACGCGCTTCGCCAATTATAATGCGACCTATGGCTCGCTCGGCGGGATCGTCGCGTTGCTGACGTGGATTTACCTCTCGGCCTACGTGTTCCTGTTCGGCGCCGAGCTCAACAGCGAGGTCGAGCACCAGACGGCGAAAGACACCACCGCGGGCGGCAACAAGCCGCTCGGCGCGCGCGGGGCGTGGTCGGCGGACCATGTCGCGGATGGGCCCGATGACGAGGGCAAGGAGGGCGAGACGGGCAAGCCTTCGCCGATGTCGAGCGACGGGGCGGGGGAGGGGTCTTCGGGGGCACGTCATTCCCACCCCCAACCCGTCCCGCAAGCGGTAGCGGGATCGAGCAGCGCGCACCCTTACCTAGTTTCGCGCACGGCCAGCAGGATCGGCAGTTTCGCCGGTCTAGAGAAGATCGGGATGGTGTCGTCGATCCTGTCGACCGCCGGGCTCTCGCTCCTCCGCACGAAGGGCAAGGCTAAGGCCGGCGCGGCGCTGTTGGGCGCTGCCGCCGGCCTTGCCTGGTTTGGCCGCGAGAAAGACTAGGCCGCTGCGGGCAGCAGGCGCTGGTCGGTCGCGAGACGGATCAGGCCGGCCTGGAGCTTTTCGAACGCGCGGACCTCGATCTGGCGGATGCGTTCGCGGCTGACGCCGAACACCTGGCTCAAATCCTCGAGTGTCTTGGGCTCGTCGACCAGCCGCCGCTCGGTGAGGATCGTCTTCTCGCGCTCGTTGAGCCCTTCCATCGCCTGGAGCAGGAGGTCATGGCGAACCTGCTTCTCCTCGCTCTCGGCGAGCAGTTCGTCCTGCAGCGGGTCAGAGCTGACGAGGAAGTCCTGCCATTGCGCCTCGCCGCCCTCGTCGCCCTTCAATGGCGCGTTCAGCGAGGTGTCGCCGCCATGCCCCATGCGACGGTTCATCGAGATGACCTCGGCCTCGGTCACGCCGAGATCGGTGGCGATCTTGGTGACATCCGCCGGCTTGAGGTCGCCTTCCTCGAACGCGTCGATCTGGTTCTTCATGCGCCTGAGGTTGAAGAACAGCTTCTTCTGCGCGGCGGTGGTGCCCATCTTAACGAGTGACCAGCTGCGCAGGATGAATTCCTGGATCGAGGCGCGGATCCACCACATCGCGTAGGTCGCGAGGCGGAAACCGCGCTCGGGCTCGAATTTCTTGACGCCCTGCATCAGGCCGATGTTGCCTTCGGAAATCAGCTCCGAAACCGGCAGGCCATAGCCGCGGTAGCCCATCGCGATCTTCGCCACGAGTCGGAGGTGCGAATTGACCAGCTTGGCCGCGGCATCGGTGTCGCCATGCTCGCTCCAGCGTTTCGCGAGCATATATTCCTCCTCGGGGGCGAGGATCGGGAACTTCTTGATTTCGCTTAGATAACGATTGAGCCCTGCCTCTCCGCCAGCAGCGGGGATCGACAAGGTGCCCTTCGACTGTGCCATTCTAAACTCCCTCGCCGGAGGGGTCGCGTCCTCCCCGGCACTTGTCGTTCCTATACAGCAAGCGCGCTGAACAGTTCCTGCATATCCGACGGAAGCGCGCTGTCGAACGACAGACGGACTTTCGTCACTGGATGGATGAAGCCGATCCGGGCCGCGTGCAGCGCCTGCCGCTCGAAGCCCAGCTCGCGTAACAACGTTCGATGTCCCTTAGCGTTGCCTCCATATACGGGATCGCCGAGCAAAGGATGCGAAATTGACGCCATATGGACACGAACCTGGTGCGTTCGCCCGGTCTCGAGCCGGCATTCGACCAGCGCCGCGTCGCGCAGCGGGGTAAGCCGCTGCCAGTGGGTGACCGCGCGCTTGCCACGGCCAGCCTCGACGATCGCGATCTTCTTGCGGTTGACGCTCGAGCGGGCGAGGTTGGCGTCGACCGTTCCGTGCGCCGTCTTCGGCAGGCCGTTGACGATCGCCAGGTAGCGCCGCTCGATCGAGTGATCAGCGAACTGCCTCGCCAGCGCGGCATGGCTCACGTCGGTCTTGGCGACGAGCAGGAGGCCGGAGGTGTCCTTGTCGATGCGGTGGACGATGCCGGGGCGGGCGACCCCGCCGATCCCCGACAGGCTGCCCTGGCAATGATGCAAGAGCGCGTTGACCAGCGTACCGTCCAGATTGCCCGCGGCGGGGTGGACGACCAGCCCGGCGGGTTTGTCGACCACGAGCAGATGCTCGTCCTCGAAGACGATGCGCAGGGGGATGTCCTGCGCCTCGTTGTGCGCGGCGGCGGGCTCGGGGATGGCGAGCGTGAAGCGCTCGTCGCCCCTAACCTTGATTGCCGGATCGCGGACAAGGCCGGCGGCTCCTTCGAGCGCGCCCGATTTCACCAGCACCTTCAACCGTTCGCGCGAGAGGGTGGGGACCGCCACGGCGAGCGCGCGGTCGAGCCGCCAGCCGGCGTGGCCGGCATCGAGCGAAATCGAGATGGTGAGTGCCCCCCCGGCCATGACTGCGTGATTTGGGGTTCCCCCAGCGCTGTTTCAATGGCGTGGGTTGCGCAGCGCAGGATCGTATCGCATTGCCATGCGCCATGGATGCCATTGAACTCGCCAGCCTGCTTTGCTCGCGCCTGTGCCACGATCTGCTGTCGCCGGTCGGCGCGCTCAACAACGGCGTCGAACTGCTGGCCGACGAGCAGGATGCCGAGATGCGCGAGCGCTGCATGGAATTGCTCGCCGACAGCGCCAAGGCGACCGCCAACAAGCTGAAATTCTTTCGCCTGGCGTTCGGCGCCGCGGGCGGGTTCGGCGAGGCGATCGACACCCACGAGGCGCGCAACGCGATCGTCGGGCTGTATGGCGCTGAAAAGCGGATCGAGCTCCAATGGATGGTAGGCGACGACCGTTTGCCCAAGGCTGCGGTCAAGCTGCTCCTCAACCTTGCCATGCTGGCCGGCGATGCGCTGGTGCGCGGCGGCACGCTGCTGATTGGCGCCGAGGCGCGGGCAAGCGAGGTCGAGGTGGTGATCCGTGCCGAGGGTCCGCGCATCCTGCTCGACCCATCGCTGCGGGACGCGCTGACC
>JALYIX010000094.1 GCA_030775565.1 Pseudomonadota bacterium
GGCTGAGCGGGCCTCGGCTGCGCTCGGCATAGGCCCTCGACTTCGCTTGGGATGATCGGGAGCGCTTAAGATGAAGGTCGATTTCTATCAGCTCGGCGCGACCCCGATCGACAGCGTCGTCACTGCGCTCGCGACGAGACTTCTTGGCGAAGATCAGCAGCTTCTGCTCGTTTCTTCGGACGTTTCCCAGCTTGCCCGGCTCGACCGCCTGTTGTGGTCCGACGGCCCGACCTTCCTTCCTCATGGCATCGCGGGGACGACCGAGGACGCCCGCCAGCCGGTGCTCCTCTCGACCACCCCCGACGCCCCCAATCTCGCCCGCAACCTGCTCATCGCCGACGGCGAGTGGCGCGAGGCGGCGCTGAGCTTCGACCGCGCCTTCTTCCTGTTCGACGAAACCCACCTCGAGCCGGCACGCCTCGCGTGGAAGCTGCTCAGCGGCAGGGACGGGGTCGAGCGCCGCTATTGGGCGCAAGAGGATAGGCGCTGGACACAGAAAGCCTGACGACGCGGGGGCCGGGGGCTACTAACCTTGCTCTCGCGCAATCCCCCCGCTAGGGGCGCGGCCATCCCATTTTTCCACCGCATTAGAGGAGTGCCCACCATGGCGCTGACCCGCACCTTTTCGATCATCAAGCCCGACGCCACCCGCCGCAACCTGACCGGCGCAGTCACCAAGATGCTCGAGGACGCCGGCCTGCGCGTCGTCGCGTCGAAGCGCATTCACATGAGCCGCGACCAGGCCGAGGGCTTCTACGGCGTCCATCGCGAGCGTCCTTTCTTCAACGACCTGTGCGAGTTCATGGTGTCGGGCCCGGTCGTGGTCCAAGTGCTCGAGGGCGAGAATGCCGTCCAGCGCAACCGCGACATCATGGGCGCCACCAACCCCGAGAACGCCGATGCGGGCACGATCCGCAAGGAACTGGCCGAATCGATCGAAGCCAATTCGGTCCACGGTTCGGACAGCGAAGAAAATGCCGCGACCGAAATCGCCTACTTCTTCAAGCCGGAAGAAATCGTCGGCTAAGCTAGCTGCGACTAAACCCCGTCAGCCGGAGAGAGCGGCCGCCGAACAGGCCGCCGCTCTCCCAGCGATAGGATAATCGATAGGTCCCGCCGCCGCGGCGATCCTTGCCCAGTTCGATGTAGCGCGCGCTGATCGCGACGGGCACCACGCCGGTCCGCTTGTCCTTGGCAGGCGGTTCGACGGCGGATTGGACGGCCGACGCCGACAAATTCCCGTCGCTTCCAAGCTCGATCGGGGCCTTGCCGGCGATCGTCAGCGTCAGCGAGTCGAGCGCATGACCGGGGTCCACCGGTGCGATCGTCAGCGCTTTTCCGCCGTCCTCAATCTTCCCGCGCAGCGCGAGCGGGACCGCCACTTTCTGCTCGACGACGGTGGCCGGCTTGGCCTTGCTATCGTCGCGCCCTTGCCACTGATTCCACAGGCCAAGCGCGGAAATGACTAGTGCAGCGATCGCAATCGCCTCGCCGAGGTTCAGCATTCGGCGGCGGAAGCGGCGCTCGGAGTCGGCTTGCTGCGGTGGTATGGGATCGGTCATGGGCCTTGAACCTCGCGCCTGGCATAGTCGGCGAGCACACGCGGGAGCAGCTGGTGCTCGGCGATGCGGACGCGGTCGGAGAGGGTGTCGGCGGTGTCCCCAGGGATGATCGCGACCTCGATCTGGCCGAGCAACGGGCCGGCGTCGAGCTCGGCGGTGACGAGATGGACCGAGCAGCCGGCGTGGCTGTCACCCGCCGCCAGCGCCGCATCATGGGTGCGGAGACCCTTGTACTTGGGCAGCAGCGAAGGGTGAATGTTGAGCATCCGCCCCGCCCAGCCGGCGACGAAGCTTTCGGGCAGGATGCGCATGAAACCCGCAAGGACGACATACTCCGCATTAACCTTGCGAAGAACCGCCTCCAGATCCTTGAAAAACTGTGTTTTCGTCATCTTTGTCGGGGCGGGAAGGCGGGCGATGGGAACCCCTTCAGCCTCCGCCAGCATTAACCCCGGTGCATCGGGGTTATCGCCGGTGACGAGAACGAGTTCGTAGGGGCAACCGACGGCGCGCGATGCGTAGAGCAACGCCGCCATGTTGGTCCCCTGACCCGAGATGAGTACGGCGACCCGCGCTTTATCCATGCAGGTAGCTCGCCGACCATTTGTCGCGCGCGCTCCACGTTTCCGCCGATCCGCTGACCGTGCATCCACGCTCGCCCGCCTCGACCGTGCCGATGCGATGGACCGTCTCGCCCGCCGCGGTCAGGCCCTCGGTTACCGCCGCGCCGTCGCCCTCGCGAACGATCACCGCCATGCCGATCCCGCAATTGAAGGTCCGCGCCATTTCTCCGGGCTCGATCGATCCGCCCGCCTGCAATTGCGCGAACAGGCGGGGGAGGGGCCAGGCGCCGGCATCGACCTTGGCATGACACCCCGCCGGGAGCACGCGCGGGATATTCTCGAGCAGGCCGCCACCGGTAATGTGGGCGAGCCCCTTGATCCGCCCGGCGCGCACTTCGGGCAGCAGCGATTTGACATAAATCCGCGTCGGCTCGAGCAGCGCATTCCCAAGCAACACATCGGGATCGAACCGCGACGGCCGCTCGAGCTTCCACCCCTCCTGCGCCACGATCCTCCGGACGAGGCTGTATCCGTTCGAATGAACCCCGCTGCTCGCCAGCCCGAGGATGACGTCACCCGGTGCAATGTCGGCGCCGGTCAGCTGCTCGCCCCGCTCGACCGCCCCGACGCAGAAGCCGGCGAGGTCATAGTCGCCGGTCGCGTACATCCCCGGCATCTCGGCCGTCTCGCCGCCGATGAGCGCGCACCCCGCCTGCCGGCACCCATCCGCGATCGACGCCACGACCGCCTCAGCGCTCGCGCTATCGAGCTGCCCACAGGCGAAATAGTCGAGGAAGAACAGGGGTTCGGCACCCTGAACGATCAAATCATTGGCGCACATCGCGACGAGGTCGATGCCGACCCCGTCATGCTGTCCGAGCTCGATCGCCAGCTTGAGCTTGGTGCCAACGCCGTCGTTGGCGGCGACCAGCAACGGATCGGTGAAGCCCGCCGCCCTGGGATCGAAGAAGCCGCCGAACCCGCCGAGCTCGGCCTCGGCCCCCGGCCGGCGGGTCGATTTGGCCAGCGGGCCGAGCGCCTTCACCAGGGCATTGCCCGCCGCGATAGAGACGCCGGCATCGGCATAGGTCAGGGGCTTTTGCGTCATGGTGACGGCGCATAGAGGCTGATTGTTTGCGGCGAAAGCGTTTCGCTTTCATCGCCAGCGGGCACAGCCTTGCGTCAAAAGCGACAACGCGCTTGGATTTCCACGCCATTGTCGCCAAAAGCGCGGGCAATGTTCCGTGCTCGCCCGCCCGTCCTGTTCGCCGCCATGCTCGCCATCACCGGCTTTGGCGGAGCGCTGGTCGCGCAACTCGAATCCGGCGACCGCGGGATTCTCCCGCTCGACAGTTCGGGCGTACTTGAAGTCGGCGGGATCCATGTCGACGTCGGTGGCGAGACGGCCGAAGCTGCGCGCTATGCCGGCTGGCGCCAGGCGCAGCGGATCGGCTTTGCCATGCTTTGGGCCAAGGCCAACAACGCCCCCGCCAGCCAGGCCCCGGCGGTCGACGACACGACGCTCAACGACCTGGTCAGCTCGATCAGCGTCGAGAAAGAACAGATTGGTCCGGGGCGCTATATCGCCGATCTCGGCGTGCTGTTCGATCGCACCCGCGCCGCAAGCCTCGTCGGGCTGGCCGGGGACAATCGCCGATCCGATCCGATGCTGCTGGTCCCGATCCTGCTCACGGCAGGAACCCCAACCAGCGTTGAAACCCGCAACGCCTGGCAGGCCGCGTGGGCGCGCTTCAAGACCTCGACCAGCGCGATCGATTATGTCCGCCCTTCAGGCCTCGGCGCCGACCCGCTGCTGGTCAACGCGGCGCAGGTCGAGCGCCCCGGCCGCGCGTGGTGGCGCAACATTCTCGAAACCTATGGCGCGGCCGACGTTCTCGTCGCCGAAGTCCAGCTTCACCGCCTCTATCCGGGCGGGCCGGCGAGCGCCCACTTCATCGCGCGACACGGTCCCGATGGCGAGGTCGTCGGCACCTTCGACATTCACGACCGCAATGGCGGCGACCTCCAGCCGCTGATGAACAAGGGGGTCCAGCAGATGGACCAGCTGTTCACCGCCGCCTTCAACGGTGGGCAGCTGCGCCGCGATTCGTCGCTCAACGAACCGCCGGCGGCGCCGCCGCCCGCTGAGAATCTGCCCGACGAGCAGGTCGTCGAACAGCCTCAGGCGCAGGCCTATCAGCTGCTCGTCGCGGTGCCCAACGCGGCCTGGCTGTCCTGGTCGATCGCCAGCATCCGCTCGGTCGGGGGCGTTGAAAGCGTGACCGAGAGCAGCGTCGCGCTCGGCGGGACGAGCAGCGTCGTCGCGACCTATCGCGGGGACATCTCCGCGCTTCGTGCCGGGCTGATGGCAAAGGGGTGGAGCGTCGATTACGAAGGCGGGCAATTGCGCCTGTCGCGCGACCTCGCAGCGACCTCGGCACAGGGCGCACGACCGACAGCGGCAAAGCCGGCGCCCTCGGCCGGCGCACCAGGCGACCCGCTTGCGCCAGTCCAGACGACTCCGCCGCGGCCGTGACCCGCGGGCCGGACCAGATCGCGCTCCCGCTCGACTGGCCCCAGGCCGGCGATGCCGAGCGCTTCATCCTCGGCGACGCCAATCGGGCCGCGTTCGAGCATTTTCGCGCCTGGTCGACCTGGCCGGTCAAGGCGACACTGCTGACCGGGCCGCGCCGCTCGGGCCGCTCGCTGCTCGCGCGGCACTTCGTCGAGCGGGTCAAGGGAAGACTGTTCGATAATGCCGAGCGCCACGACGAGGAGGCCATCTTCCACGCGTGGAACGCGGCGCAGGATAGCGGTCGGCCGCTGCTGATCGTTGTCGACGACGTGCCGCCGGCCTGGGCAATCAGGCTCCCCGACCTTCGCACGCGGCTTGCCGTGACGCCGATCGCGCGGATCGAGCAGCCCGACGATGCGCTGTTCGCGGCGCTGATCCAGCTGTTGTTCGCCGACCGCGGGCTGCATCTTCCCGCCGAGGCGCTGCGGTATGTGGCCGACCGAGTCGAGCGCAGCTATTTCGCCGCCGAGCGGGTGGTCGAAGCGGTTGACCGCTTCGCCATTTCCGAGCGCGCGAGACTGACCTTCCCGGTCATCCGTCGCGCCTTGTCGGAGGCCGGACTGGTGAGCGAAGGCAAGGCGGCATGAGCCCGCGCGAACATCCGATCGTCGCGAGCCCGCCCGCCGACCTCGGCCCCGAGCGCTTCTTCAACCGCGAACTGTCATGGCTGGCGTTCAATCGCCGCGTGCTGGAGGAAGCCGAAAACACGGCGCATCCCCTCCTCGAACGGCTCCGCTTCCTGTCGATCTCGGGTTCGAACGTCGATGAATTCTTCATGGTCCGGGTGGCCGGGCTCAAGGGCCAGCAATTGCTGGGCGTCGAGGAGCGTTCGACCGACGGTCTGACGCCGACCCAGCAATTGTCCGCCATCGCGACCGAGGCGGATGCGCTGGTTGTTGCGCAGCAGGCCGAATGGCTGGTCCTGCGTGAATGCCTCGCCGAGCAGGACTTCGCCGTGCTGACGGTCGACGCGCTGACCGACGACGAGCAGGCGTGGCTCGACAAGCATTTCCGGGAGCAGATCCTGCCCGTCCTCACGCCGCAGGCAATCGACCCGTCGCATCCTTTCCCGTTCATTCCCAACGGCATGTTCAGCCTCGTCTTCAACCTCGAGACGCCGGTCGAGAAGGAACCGGTCACCGAGCTGCTGATGATCCCCGCGACCTTGCCGCGCTTCATCCGCCTGCCGGGGAGCGGCTTCCGCTTCATCCCGATCGATACGCTCATCCGCGCCCAGTTCGACCTGCTCTTCCCCGGCTTCACCAACCTTGGCAGTGGCGCCTTTCGCGTGCTGCGCGACAGCGACATCGAGGTCGAGGAGGAAGCCGAGGACCTCGTCCGCTACTTCCGCAGCGCGATCAAGCGCCGCCGCCGCGGCCGGGTCATCCGGCTGGAATTCCTTGCCGATACTCCCGACGATCTCGAGACGATGGTCCGCACCGGCCTCCATGCCGAGATCGCGCTGGTCGCCGAAAGCGCCGGCTTCATCGGCATCGCCGACTTGGCGCTGCTGGTCGAGGCCGACCGCCCCGACCTCAAATTCCCGCCCTACAGCCCGCGCTTCCCGGAACGCGTGCTTGAGCACAACGGCGACTGTTTCGCCGCGATCCGCGCCAAGGATTTCGTCGTCCACCATCCCTATGAAAGCTTCGAAGTGGTCGTCGCCTTTCTCCGCCAGGCGGCCGAGGACCCCGACGTCGTCGCAATCAAGCAAACGCTGTACCGGGCGGGCAAGCAGTCCGCGATCATCGACGCGCTGGTCGCCGCCGCCGAAGCGGGCAAGTCGGTCACTGCAATCGTCGAACTGAAGGCCCGCTTCGACGAGGAACAGAATCTCCTCTGGGCCAGCCGCCTCGAACGCGCCGGGGTCCAGGTGATCTATGGCTTCGTCGAGTGGAAGACCCACGCCAAGGTGTCGATGGTGTTCCGCCGCGAGGGCGGCACGATGCGCACCTACTGCCACTTCGGCACGGGCAATTACCACCCGACGACGGCGCGGATCTACACCGATTTGAGCTTCTTCACCGCCTCGCGCCGCGCCGCGCGCGATGCCGCCAAGCTGTTCAACTTCATCAGCGGTTACGTCCCTCCCAAGGGCCTCGAACTGCTGTCGCTCTCGCCCAAGGGCATCCGCGACAAACTCCTCAGCCTGATCGACGCCGAGATGGCCAACGCCCGCGAAGCCCGCCCCGCGGCGATCTGGGCCAAGATGAACAGCCTCACCGACCGGATCATCATCGACAAGCTCTACGAAGCGAGCGAGGCCGGCGTGTCGATCGACCTCGTCATTCGCGGCGTGTGCTGCCTGCGCCCGGGGATAGCCGGCCTGTCGTCGCGCATTCGGGTCAAGTCGATCGTCGGCCGATTCCTCGAGCACAGCCGCATCTGGGCCTTCGCCAACGGCCACCGCCTGCCGAGCAAGGAGGCGAAGGTCTATTTCTCCTCGGCCGACTGGATGCCGCGCAACTTTGACCGCCGCGTCGAGTTCATGATGCCAGTGGAAAACCCGACCGTTCATGCCCAGATCCTCGATCAGGTGATGATCGCCAACCTGATCGACAATGAGCAAAGCTGGACGCTCGATCCGACCGGCACCTACGCGCGGGTCAAGCCCGGCAAGCGGCCGTTCAATCTTCATACCTATTTCATGACCAACCCTTCGCTCTCGGGCCGCGGCGCGGCGCTCGGCGGCAAGGCGGTGCCCAAGCTTCGCCTGACCCAGCGCGGCTGATGGCGCTTCCCGCCACCCGCAAGTTCGGCCCGGTCGGCATCATCGACATCGGCTCCAACTCGGTTCGCTTCGTCGCCTACGGCGGATCGGCTCGAGTGCCGAGCGCGCTGTTCAACGAAAAGATCATGGCGGCGCTCGGCAAGGGCATCGCCGCCGATGGCGCGCTCGAGACCAAGGCGGTCGAAGCGACGCTCGAAGCGCTCGCCCGCTTCCGCCTGCTCGGCAAGGAGATCGGGCTCAAGAAGCTTCACACCGTCGCCACCGCGGCGGTGCGCGACGCGAGCAATGGCCCCGACTTCCTCAAGCGAGTGACCGCGCTTGGACTGAAGCCGAGGCTGCTGCCGGGAGATGAAGAGGCGCAACTGTCGGGCCTCGGTGTGCTCTCCGCCTTCCCCCGCGCCAATGGCGTCGTCGCCGACCTCGGCGGCGGCAGCCTCGAACTGATCGGGGTCGCGCGGGGCGGGGCAGGAGAGGGTATTTCGCTCCCCCTCGGCGTCCTGCGCATCGGCCCCGATCCGACCGCTCGCGGGCTTGCCGAGACGATTGCCGCGGGCCTCAAGGGCAGCCGCCTGAAGGATGCCGCGCGCGGGCACACGCTTTACCTCGTGGGCGGCTCGTTCCGCGCGCTGGCGCAAATGGACTTGAAGCTCCACGACCACCCGCTGCCAATCGTC
This sequence comes from Pseudomonadota bacterium, assembly GCA_030775565.1. Taxonomy (GTDB): domain Bacteria; phylum Pseudomonadota; class Alphaproteobacteria; order Sphingomonadales; family Sphingomonadaceae; genus Sphingomicrobium. Next base: position 8,106 of record JALYIX010000094.1, read on the forward strand.
CACGCCCACCACTTCACGCCCGAGCGGATCGCCGAGCTTCGCGCCGTCCTGCGCGACACCCCGCTTGACGAGTTGAAGAAAAAGTCGGGAGTCTCCGCCGGGCGCTTGCCGACCCTGACCGCCGCCGCCGCACTGCTCGACGCGCTCGTCCAGACGCTCGGCCCGCGCTCGGTTTGCGTCAGCGCCTTCGGCCTGCGCGAGGGCCTCCTCTACCGCGACCTCGACGACGCCACCCGCCACCAGGACCCGTTGCTCGCCGCCGCGCTCGAAGTGGGCGAGCGGCTCGGCCGGTTCGGCGATCATGGCGCCGCGCTCGACCAGTGGATTTCGCCGCTGTTCTCCGA
>JALYIX010000095.1 GCA_030775565.1 Pseudomonadota bacterium
GATCGAAAAGGACATGCCCGGCGTCTCGTTCGGCGCACCCGAGAAGAAGCTCGGTTGGCACTCGCAACCCACCGCGCAGGTCAACTTCGACGAAGTTCGCGTGCCGGTCGCCAACCGCGTCGGTGGCGAGGGCGAAGGCTTCCGCATCGCCATGATGGGTTTGGACGGCGGCCGGCTCAACATCGGCGCCTGCTCCTTGGGTGGGGCCCAGCGTTGCCTCGACGAGGCGGTCGCCTATACCAAGGAGCGCAAGCAGTTCGGCCACGCCATCGCCGACTTCCAGGCGACCCAGTTCACGCTGGCCGACATGGCGACCGACCTCGAAGCGGCGCGCGCGCTGCTCTACATGGCGGCGGTCAAGGTGACCGAGAACGCCCCCGACAAGACCCGCTTCGCGGCGATGGCCAAGCGGCTGGCGACCGACAATGGTTCGTCGATCGTCGACCGCGCGCTGCAATTGCACGGCGGCTACGGCTATTTGCAGGATTATCCGATCGAGCGCTTCTGGCGCGACCTGCGCGTCCACTCGATCCTCGAGGGAACCAACCAGGTCATGCGGATGATCGTCAGCCGCGACATGCTGAGGCAGGGGTGAGCGAGATCCTGTCCTTAATCGAGGGCAGCGTCGGCCGCCTTCGCCTCAATCGCCCCAAGGCGATCCACGCGCTCAACCTCGCGATGTGCCGCGAGATGAGCGCGGCGTTGCTCGCCTGGCGCGACGATCCCGCGGTCGAAGCGGTGATCCTCGACCATGCCGAGGGGCGCGGCTTCTGCGCCGGCGGCGACGTTGTCATGCTGGCACGCTCGGGCGCGGCCGATGGAGCGGAGGGCAGCGCCTTCTTCGCCGAGGAATATCGCCTCAACCACCTGCTGTTCACCTATCCCAAGCCGATCGTGGCCATCATGGACGGGATCACCATGGGCGGCGGGGTCGGGATCGCACTGCCGTGCGATTTTCGCGTCGCGACGGAAAACACCCGCTTCGCCATGCCCGAGACGACCATCGGGCTGTTCCCCGACGTCGGCGGCGGCTGGTATCTGTCGCGGCTCGAAGCGCGTGTCGGGCAGTTTCTTGCGCTGACCGGGGCGCGGCTCGATGGCGCGGAATGCGCCGAGCTTGGCCTTGCCACCCATTATATCGCAAGCGCCGACGTGCCGACGCTGATCGAGCGGATCGTCGCTGCCCCGGGGCGGATCGAAGGCGCGCTCGGGACCGCGGCGTCCAAACCGCCCGAGGCGCGCATTGCGAAGAACCTCCAGCAAATCACCAGATTATTCGCCGGCGATACGCTCGAGGAAACCCTCGCCGCGCTCGACGCCGACGGGTCGGACTGGGCGCAGACCGAAGCGGCGACGATCCGCACCAAGTCGCCCTTGTCGTGCAAGGTCTCGCTGCGGGTACTTGCCGAGGGCGCGGCGCGGACCGATTTCGCCGAGGAAATGGCGGCCGAGCATCGTCTTGCCGCGCGGGTCATCCGGACGCACGACTTTCTCGAGGGCGTCCGCGCGCTGCTGATCGACAAGGATAATGCGCCCAGGTGGGACCCGGCGACTCCGGCCGAGGTTACCGACGAGATGCTCGACGCGCTGTTCGCGCCGGCGCCGCCCGGCGATGAATGGCACTCTTTCGAGGAAGCATGATGAGCGATTACGAAACCATCCTGGTCGAACGGCGGGGCGCGGTGACGCTGGTCACCTTGAACCGCCCGCAGGCGCTCAACGCGCTCAACTCGGGCGTGCTGCGCGACCTCATCGCCGCCTTTGCCGCTTATGACACCGACGACAGCCAGCGCTGCCTCGTCCTGACGGGATCGGAAAAGGCCTTCGCCGCGGGCGCCGACATCAAGGAAATGCAGGCGCAGGGTTTTGCCGAGATGTACGGCTCGAACTTCTTTGCCGGCTGGGAGCAGGTGACGCGGACGCGCAAGCCGTGGCTGGCGGCGGTGTCCGGCTTCGCGCTCGGCGGGGGCTGCGAAGTGGCGATGATGGCCGACTTCATCATCGCCGCCGACACGGCCAAGTTCGGCCAGCCCGAGATCAAGCTTGGCGTGACCCCGGGCATGGGCGGGTCGCAGCGGCTGACGCTGGCGATCGGCAAGGCCAAGGCGATGGAAATGTGCCTGACCGGTCGGATGATGGGCGCCGAGGAAGCCGAGCGCGCCGGATTGGTGGCAAAGGTCGTGCCCGCCGCCGAGCTGCTCGATGAAGCGCTCAAGACCGCGCAGGCGATCGCCGCGATGGCCCCGCTCGCCGCTGTCGCGACCAAGGAAATGGTCAATGCCGCGTTCGAGATGAGCCTCGCCCAGGGAATCAACTTCGAGCGGCGGCTGTTCCACGGCCTGTTCGGGACCGAGGACCAGAAGGAAGGCATGGCCGCTTTCGTCGAGAAGCGGCCGGGCAAGTTCGCCGGACGCTAGGACGCGTCGCTTTCGCGGCGATTGACGGCTAACGAGGCGTCATGCCTCGCCCCACCCGCCCCGCCGGCCTGCCCAGCTCCAAGCAGATCCTCGAGTTCATCGAGCAGTCGGGCCAGCCCGCCGGCAAGCGCGAGATCGCGCGGGCGTTCGGGCTTTCGGGGCATGAGAAGATCCTCCTGAAGGCTCTTTTGAAGGACATGGCCGACGAGGGGCTGATCGATTCCGCGCCCGGGCGCGCGTTCCACAAGTCGGGCGGGGTGCCGCGGGTGACCGTGCTGCGCGTCGTGTCGATCGAAGATGGTCAGGTGCTTGCGGTGCCCGAGCAATGGCATGCCGAGACTCCGCCGCCGCGGCTGCGGGTGCTCGAGAAGGGGCGGCGGTCGACGCTTGCACTCAACGACCGCGTCCTGGCGCGGACCGAGGAGGCCGGCAACGGGCTCGTCGCACACCCGATGAAGCGCCTCGAGAAGTCCGCCGACCTGATCCTCGGCGTGGTCCGGCAGGAAGGGTCGCGGCATTTCCTGACCTCGGTCGACAAGCGCGAGCGGCGAGAGTTCATGGTCTCGGATTTGGGCGAAGCAGCGGTCGGCGACCTGGTCTTGGCCGAGCCGTCGGGCCGCCCGCCGCGAGTGACGGCGCGGATCGATGCGGTGCTCGGCGATCCGTTCGCGCCGCGCAGCTTCAGCCTGATCGCGATCCACAAGCATGGCCTGCCCGACCAGTTCCGCGAGGAGACGGTCGCCGAGGCCCAGCGGGTCGCGGGGCTTCCCTTGGGTAATGAGCGAGAAGATCTGACGCACCTGCCGATCGTCGCGATCGATCCGGTCGATGCGCGCGACCATGACGACGCGATCTGGGCGAGCCCGCGCGAGGACGGCGGGTGGGACGCGATCGTCGCCATCGCCGATGTCAGTTTCTATGTTCGGCCCGGCTCGGAGCTCGACCGCGAGGCGCGGGCGCGGGGCAACAGCGTCTATTTCCCCGACCGGGTGGTGCCAATGCTGCCCGAGGAGCTGTCGGCCGACATTTGTTCGCTCAAGGAGGGTCGCGAGCGCGCGGCGCTGGCGTGCCATCTTGTGGTGGGGAAGGACGGCGCGCTGAAGTCGTGGCGGTTCAGCCGAGCGCGGATCCGGGTCGCGGCGAATATCGCCTATGAGGATGCGCAAGCAGCGATTGACGGGACGGCGGGGCTGGTCGAGGCCGAGATTGTCACGGGGGCGCTGCGGCCGTTGTGGGACTGCTGGGCCGCGCTGCTCGCCGCGCGCAACAGGCGGGGTCCGCTCGAGCTCGACCTGCCCGAACGGCGCGTGGTGCTCGACGAGAAGGGGCGGATCCTGTCCGTTGCGCCGCGCGAGCGGCTCGATGCGCATCGGCTGGTCGAGGATTACATGATCGCCGCCAATGTCGCCGCGGCGAAGGCGCTCGAGGCCAAGAAGGCGCCGGTGATGTACCGCATCCACGAGGCGCCGGGCCGCGAGAAATTGGCTGCGTTGAAGGATTATCTGGCGACCTTCGGGATCGAGTTGGCGCTCGGCCAGGTGATCAGGCCGGCGACCTTCAATCATTTGCTCGACCGCGTCGGGGAGGAGCATGATGCGCGCCCCGAGATCATGGAGCAGGTCCTGCGGACACAGATGCAGGCGCGCTATGGTCCGCAGCATCTCGGCCATTTCGGGCTGGCGCTGGGGAGCTATGCCCACTTCACCTCGCCGATCCGCCGCTATGCCGACCTGCTCGTCCATCGCGCGCTGGTGCGCTCTTACGGGCTGGGCGAGGGCGGGTTACCCGATGCGCAGGCCGAGGATTTCGAGCGGATCGGCGAGGTGATCTCGGGGCTCGAGCGCCGCGCGATGGAGGCCGAGCGGGAGACCGTCGACCGCTATGTCGCGGCGTTCCTCTCGGACCGCGTCGGACAGTTGCTCCCGTGCCGCATCTCGGGGGTCCAGCCGTTCGGCTTCTTCGCCACGGTCGAGGGGCTGGGCGGGGACGGATTGGTTCCGGCGGCGATCCTCGGCAATGAATATTTCCGCTATGACGAAGCCGCCAAGGCGCTGGTCGGGGAGACGAGCGGCGAGACGTTCCGTCAGGGGCAGAAGCTCGAACTCAAGTTGGCGGAGGCCAATCCCGTGTCGGGCGCGCTGCGTTTTGAGCTGCCCGAGGGGAAGTTCGGTGGCGGCGGCGGTGGCAAACCTGCCCGCGGCCCGCGGCGCGACCGGGTGACGACGAGCAAGCGCGGGCGGCCGGCGAATATTCGGCACCAGGGCAAACGGCGTTAGCGGAACAAGTCGGGCCGCCGACACTTGAGCGGTCATGACCAAAGCCCGCATCGCCTTTCTCAACGGCTCGCTCCGCAAGGACAGCTTCCATGGCCGCCTCGGCCTCGCCGTCATGGCGGCGTCCAAGGACCGGCTCGATTTCGTCACGCCGAGCCTCGACTTGCCGATCTACAACCAGGATCTGGACGGCCCCGAGCCACCCGCCGCCTGGGCCAGCTTTCGCGACGAAATCCGGGCGACCGACGGAGTCCTGTTCGGGAGTCCCGAATATAATCGCTCGATGACCGGCGCCCTGAAGAATGCGATCGACGTCGGCTCTAGGCCTTACGGACGAAGTGTGTTTTCCAAAAAGCCGGCGGCCATATTCTCGGCCTCGCCAGGGCTGACCGGCGGGTTCGGATCGAACCATCATGTCCGCCAGTCATGCGTCTTCCTCGACATGCCGGTAATGCAGCAGCCCGAGGCTTACTGGGGCATGATCAACGACGACAAGCTGGGAATGGACGGCACGATCCACGACGAGATGCTGGGCAAACTCGTCAGCGGTTTCGCGCTCGCTTTTGCCGACTGGGTCGAAATCGTCCGTCACGGCCGCGATAAACTCGCCGAGAACGCCGCCTGAGCCGGACAGCAAAAAAGGCGACCGCGAAGCCCGTGCTCCGCGGCCGCCCTTTTCCTGGTCGTCGAAGCTTATTGATAGTCGGCGGTGACCGAGAACTGCGCCTTGTAGAAGCCGTTGGGCTGATTCGCGGCAATCGCGAAGGCGCCGCCGACGCCGACCACGAAGGTCGAATCCGACGCGATCTTACGGCTGCTGCCACCGCTATCCAGCGTCATGCTGTTGACGAGCACCTTGTCGGCGGGGTTGGTCGTACTGACGAGTTCGGTCGGCGAGGCGAGCGTCAGGGTCACAAGGTTGCCCGGGTTGCCGGCGCCGGCGAAGGTCGCGCGGCCGCCCGGGTAGCCCGTGACTAGTGTCACGCCGCCAGTCTGGGTGCGGCTGCCGTCGTCGGCGTTGATCACGACAGTACCGGCGGAGGTGGTGGAAATGACCCAGCCGAAGTCGAGGTCGTCGACCTTGGTGATGGTCAGCGGCTGGAGCACGGTGCCCTTGGCATCGGCCTTGGCGGTATCCGACGTGCCGGCGAGCGCCGGCGTGGCGGTGGCGAGTACGGCGGCAAGCGCCGCGAGCGAGACAGTCAAACGCATTTCTTGGTTCCCCACGAACTATTTTCGAGGAGGCGCTATCTGCCTCGCCCGCCTCAATTAATGTTCAAGACGCGTGGTTCGCACAAAATTCACTTTGTTCGTTGATGATGATTTGCTGGCGTGGGCGATGGTCGTCGCTAGGGAAGAGGGATGCCCGCCACGCCCGCCTGGCCGCCCAAGTCGCTTCCCCGCCTGTTCGTTCGGACGGCGCTCGGCGAGGACGTGACCGTGGCGCTCGATCCCGCTCAGGCCCATTATCTCGGCAATGTGATGCGGCTTCGCGAGGGCAGCGAACTGCTGCTGTTCGACGGGCTTTCCGGCGAATGGAGCGGGCGCGTCGCCGAGGTCGGCAAGCGGCGAATGATCCTCGCCGTCGAGCGGTCGGTTCGCGCGGTCGAAACGGTGCCCGACCTGTGGCTGGCGTTTGCCCCGGTCAAACGCGGGCCGGTCGAGTGGCTGGTCGAGAAAGCGACCGAACTGGGGGTGGCTCGGCTGGTGCCGGTGGCGACCGGGCGAACCGTCGTCGAGCGGCTGAAGCCCGAGCGGCTCGAGGCGATCGCGATCGAGGCCGCCGAGCAATGCGGGCGGACCATGCTGCCGGGGCTTGCCGAGCCGGTTCGGCTCGACGCCTTTCTTGCGGCGCGCGCAGCAGAGCGAACGCTGTATTTCGCCGACGAGACCGGTGGGGAGCCGATGGCGAACGCGTTCGTCGCGGGACCGGCGGTGATCCTGGTCGGGCCGGAAGGCGGTTTCACGCCCGAGGAGCGCGATCGTATCCGCGCGGCGCCGAACGTCAGGCCGATCTCGCTCGGGCCACGGATCCTGCGCGCCGAGACCGCCGCGCTCGCCGCCGTTGCAGGGTGGATGGCGCTGGCGGGTGACTGGCGCTCCTGATGAGAAGCCGATTCACGCCATCTGTGTCGCGAGTGCTTCCACTTCAGACGATCAGCTTCTAACTGCGATTCATGACCACGCGCACCGACACCAGCGAAACGCCCTTTATCGAAGGCCGCGACGACCTCCTGTCCATCTTCTCGGGCGGAGAAAAACCGCGCGCGAAATGGCTCATCGGCACCGAGCATGAGAAGTTCGTCTACCGCATCGCCGATCATCGCGCGCCGTCCTATGACGAACCCGGCGGCATCCGCGATCTGCTTGCCGGGCTGACCGAGTATGGCTGGACGCCGGTCGAGGAGGGCGGAAAGGTCATCGCGCTCGCCGGCAAGGACGGGACGATCAGCCTCGAGCCCGCGGGCCAGCTCGAGCTGTCGGGGGCCGCGCTCAGCGACCTTCACCAGACTTGCGCGGAGGCGGGGCGGCATCTCGACCAGGTGAAAGCGGTCGGCGACAAGCTCGGGCTGGGCTTCCTCGGGCTGGGCATGTGGCCCGACAAGACGCGGGGCGAGCTGCCGGTGATGCCCAAAGGTCGCTACGCGATCATGCTCAATCATATGCCGCGGGTGGGCAATCTCGGGCTCGACATGATGCTCCGCACCTGCACCATCCAAGTCAATCTCGACTATGCGTCCGAGGCCGACATGGTGAAGAAGTTCCGCGTCGGGCTGGCGCTGCAGCCGGTCGCGACCGCGCTGTTCGCCAACTCGCCGCTGACCGAAGGCAAGCCCAACGGGTTCAAGTCGTTCCGCAGCCACATCTGGGAGGACACCGATCCGCATCGCACGGGGATGCTGCCATTCGTGTTCGAGGAGGGCTTCGGTTACGAACGCTATTGCGACTATGCGCTCGACGTGCCGATGTATTTCGTGTTTCGCGACGGCAAATATATCGACGCGGCGGGCAAGAGTTTTCGCGATTTCCTCGACGGGAAGCTGGACGTGCTGCCGGGCGAAAAACCGCGGCTGAGCGACTGGGTCGATCACCTCTCGACCGCCTTCCCCGAAGTGCGGCTGAAAAGCTTCCTCGAGATGCGCGGGGCCGATGGCGGGCGTTGGGGCCGGATTTGCGCGCTGCCGGCGCTGTGGGTCGGGCTACTCTATGCCGACGGCGCGCTCGACGCGGCGTGGGACCGGGTCAAGCACTGGACGATCGAGGAGCGCGAGGCGCTGCGCCATGCCGTCCCGCGCGAGGCGCTGGCGGCGTCGGTGCCGGGCGGCGGGACGGTGCGCGAACTGGCGGGCGAAATCCTCGATATCGCCAGCGCCGGGCTCAACGAGCGCGCCGCGCTAAACGGCGCGGGTGACAATGAGGGCGGCTTCCTCGATCCGTTGCGCGAAGTCGTCGCCAGCGGGATGACCTTCGCCGACCGGCTGCTCGAGCGATTTTCGGGCGCGTGGGGCGGTGACGTGTCGAAAGTCTATGACGAGTTCAGCTTCTAGCCCTGCGCCTCGGCCGGGCGGCGCTTGATCAGCACGATCGAGGTCATGCGCATCACGTCGACCCCGTCCTGGTTGCTCACCACCGTTTGGGTGCGGAAGCTCCCAAGGTCGGGCTTCGAGCGCGACGGAGTCTTTTCAACGATTGTGCCGCGCACGGTCAGCCGGTCGCCGGGATAGACCGGTTTGAGCCAGCGTAACTCGTCGATCCCCGGCGAGCCGAGCGAGGCCTGCGGCTCCTCGCCGTGGTGGCGGACGATCACCGCCATCGTCATGGCGGTGGTGTGCCAGCCGCTTGCCGCCAGCCGCCCGAAATGGGTCCTGGCGGCGGCTTCATCGCTGAGGTGGAACGGCTGCGGATCATATTTGCGCGCGAACTCGAGCACTTCCTCGCGGGTGACATCGTAGTCGCCGAAAATGGTTTCCCTGCCGATCTCGAGGTCCTCGAAATAGATCATGTGCGGCGTCCTCAGACGTTGAACTTGAAGTGGAGGACGTCGCCGTCTTTCACGACATATTCCTTGCCTTCCTGGCGGAGCTTGCCCGCGTCGCGTGCGCCGACCTCGCCGTTCAGCGCGACATAGTCGTCGTAGGCGATGGTCTCGGCGCGGATGAAGCCGCGTTCGAAATCGGTGTGGATCTCGCCCGCCGCCTTGGGGCCCTTGGCGCCCTTCTCGACCGTCCAGGCGCGCGCTTCCTTGGGGCCGACGGTGAAGAAGGTGATGAGGTGGAGGAGGTCGTAGCCCGAGCGGATGACGCGCGCGAGGCCGGTCTCGTGGAGGCCCATCTCCTCGAGGAAGGCGAGCCGCTCGTCCATTTCCATGGTGACGAGGTCGGCCTCGATCGCGGCCGAGACGACGACGGCGTTGGCGCCCTCCGACTTGGCCTTGGCGAAGACTTTTTCGGACAGCGCATTGCCGTTCGCCGCCTCGTCCTCGTTGACGTTGCAGACGTAGAGCACGGGCTTGGCGGTGATCAGCTGCGCTTGGGCGAAGACGCGTTCCTCCTCCTCATCCTTGGGG
>JALYIX010000096.1 GCA_030775565.1 Pseudomonadota bacterium
GTTGCTGCTATAATACAGCGTTACGCCGGCGGCGGCAAGCGCAAAAAAAGGGCGCGCCGTTCGACCGGCGCGCCCTCTTCAAAGCGTTGGATGATCGCGGCCTAGGCGGCGAGTTCAGCCTTCGCCTTGTTGTGGATCGACGCTGCGGCGTTGAGGATCTCGAGGATCTGCTTCAGGGCGGTCGGCTCGTCGACCTGCTCCATCGCGGCAAGCTCGCGCGCCAGGCGCGACGAGGCGGCCTCGAAGATCTGCCGCTCCGAATAGCTCTGCTCGGGCTGGTCGTCGGCGCGGAACAGGTCGCGGGTCACTTCGGCGATCGACGTCAGGTCGCCCGAATTGATCTTCGCCTCATATTCCTGTGCGCGGCGCGACCACATCGTGCGCTTGACCTTGGGCTTGCCCTTGAGCGTCTCCAATGCGTCCTTCATCGTCTTGTCGCTCGACAGCTTGCGCATGCCGACCGAATCGGCCTTGCCGACCGGAACGCGGAGCGTCATCCGCTCCTTCTCGAACCGCAGCACGTAGAGGTCGAGGCTGGTGCCAGCGATCTCGGTGCTCTGGATTTCCGTGACCTTGCCTACGCCATGCTTGGGGTAAACCACATAATCGCCAACATCGAAGCTAAGCGCTTTCGCAGCCATTCGTTCACCTTCCTAATTGTTCAGCGGACCCGCCGACGCGTTTCGTCGCACCATGCCCCCAAGTAGCAGTGCGATTGAAACGACCCCCGGTCGCTTGCGTGCCCGTCTCTCGATCGATCCGACAGATATTAACCCACCGCAAGGAGTGCAGCGGTCCGTCGCCAGCTTGTAACATAATTTGAATCAGATCGCCAGTCCAAGCTGGCGCGGTCCACCATCCGGATCGGTGGTGAGTGCATGAAGCCCAAGCCCGAGCAGCCGGATTCCACGGGGGAGCGGGAACAGCGCGGTGAGCAGGGCTTGCCCCTGCTCGAGCAGCCGCGCCTCGTCGGCGATCGGCACGGCAACGCTCTTCGATCGCGTGATCAGGGTGAAGTCGCTATATTTGACCTTGAGCGTCACGGTTCGCCCGGCGACCCCGGCGCGCTCGATCCGCTGCCATGCGAAGCCGGCAACGCGCGCCAGCTGGGCGGCGAGCGCCAACGGGTCGGTGAGGTCCTCGTCGAATGTTCGCTCGGCACTGACCGATTTCGATTCGCGATCGCTGCGCACCTCGCGCTCATCGATCCCGCGCGCGATCCGCCAGTACCAGTGTCCCGACGCGCCGAAATGCGCCTCGAGTTCGGGCAGGCTCCACGCCGCGAGGTCGGCCCCGGTGTGGATCCCAAGCCGCTCCATCTTCGCCGCCGTCACCGGTCCAACGCCGTGGAAGCGCTTGACCGGAAGAGTCGCAACGAAGGCCGCGCCGCGTCCCGGCGGAATGACGCAGATCCCGTCGGGCTTGTTGTGATCCGAAGCGAGCTTGGCGATGAACTTGCAATAGCTGACTCCGGCCGACGCGGTCAGCCCGGTCTCGCCGCGGATGCGCTTCCTGATCTCCTCGGCGATCGCCCGCGCGCTGCCGAGGCGGCGGACATCGTCGGTGACGTCGAGATAGGCTTCGTCGAGGCTGAGCGGTTCGATCAATTCGGTGTAATCGGCAAAGATTGCGCGAATTTGCGTCGATACCGCCTTGTAGACGTCGAACCGCGGCTTGACGAAGACGAGGTCGGGGCAGCGCCGTTTCGCGGTCACCGAGGGCATCGCCGAGCGCACCCCGAACGGTCGCGCCTCATAGCTTGCCGCCGCGACCACCCCGCGATGCCCGCCCCCGACCGCCACCGGCCGGCCCCTGAGCGAGGGGTCGTCGCGCTGCTCGACGGAGGCATAGAAGGCATCCATGTCGACATGGATGATCTTGCGTATGATCGAGCCGGCGTTCACGGGACGTTCCTACCAAATCGCCTGCGCGGTCGCTACCGAGGTGCCTTGGCCTTTTTGACGAGTCATGCTTAAGGGCCCCAAACCTCGCCACTTCGGGAAGCGCTTAATGAACATCCACGAATATCAGGCCAAGGAATTGCTGGCCAAGTACGGCGTGCCCGTCCCCGCTGGCTATGCCGCGATGAGCGCCGACGAAGCGGTCGCCGCCGCCGAGCGTCTCCCCGGGCCGCTGTGGGTGGTCAAGGCGCAGATCCACGCCGGTGGCCGCGGCAAGGGCAAATTCACCGAACTCGGCCCCGACGCCAAGGGCGGCGTGCGCCTTGCCAGGTCGATCGAGGAAGTCCGCGCCCACGCCGAGGAAATGCTCGGCAAGACGCTGGTGACGATCCAGACCGGCGAACACGGCAAGCAGGTCCAGCGGCTCTACATCACCGACGGCGTCGACATTGCGAAGGAATATTACCTCGCCTTGCTCGTCGACCGCGCTTCCGGGCGAGTCGCGATGGTCGTCTCGACCGAGGGCGGAATGGACATCGAGACCGTCGCCCACGACACGCCCGAGAAAATCCACACCGTCACGATCGACACCGCGACCGGCTTCATGCCGCACCATGGCCGCGCCGTCGCCGCCGCGCTCGGCCTCACCGGCGACCTCGCCAAGCAGGCCGCCGCGGTCGCCTCGAAGCTCTATGATGCCTTCCTCGGGACCGACGCCGAGCAGATCGAGATCAACCCGCTGGCGGTCTCGGCCGACGGCAAATTGCTCGTGCTCGACGCCAAGGTGGCCTTCGATGGCAACGCCATGTTCCGCCACAAGGACCTCGCCGAATTGCGCGACCTCAGCGAGGAAGATCCGGCCGAAATCGAGGCATCGAAATACGACCTCGCCTACATCAAGCTCGACGGCGATATCGGCTGCATGGTCAATGGCGCCGGCCTTGCCATGGCGACGATGGACATCATCAAGCTGAACGGCGCCTTCCCGGCCAACTTCCTCGACGTCGGTGGCGGCGCCTCGAAGGAAAAGGTCACCGCGGCGTTCAAGATCATCCTCAGCGACCCGGCGGTGAAGGGCATCCTCGTCAACATCTTCGGCGGGATCATGAAGTGCGACATCATCGCCGACGGGATCGTCGCGGCGGCCAAGGAAGTGAATCTATCGGTCCCGCTGGTCGTCCGCCTCGAAGGCACCAATGTCCAGCAGGGCAAGGACATCCTCGCGCACTCGGGCCTGCCGATCGTCGCCGCCAACGACCTCGGCGACGCTGCGCGCAAGATTGTCGCGGAAGTCAAGAAGGCCGCCTGAAGGCCGAACAGTTTGAGAGGGTAAGCCCATGAAAATACTCGTCGCGGTCAAGCGGGTGATCGATTATAATGTGAAACCACGCGTCAAGATGGACGGCAGCGGGGTCGACCTCGCCAACGTCAAGATGTCGATGAACCCGTTCGACGAGATCGCCGTCGAGGAAGCGCTTCGCCTGCGCGAAAAGGGCGCCGCGACCGAAGTCGTCGCGGTCTCGATCGGGCCGGCGAAGGCGCAGGAAACACTGCGCACCGCGCTCGCGATGGGCGCCGACCGCGCGATCCTCGTCCAATGCGAAGACGACGTCGAACCGCTCGCCGTCGCCAAGATTTTGAAGGCGATCGCCGACGAGGAGCAGCCCGGGCTGTTCATCCTCGGCAAGCAGGCGATCGACGATGATTCGAACCAGGTCGGCCAGATGCTCGGCGCACTGCTCGACTGGCCGCAGGGCACGTTCGCCTCGAAGGTCGAGATCGCCGGCGACACGATCAACGTCACCCGCGAAGTCGATGGCGGGCTCGAGACGGTGGCGCTGGCCGCCCCGGCGATCGTCACGACCGACCTTCGCCTGAACGAGCCGCGCTACGCCTCGCTGCCCAACATCATGAAGGCGAAGTCGAAGCCGATGGCACAGAAGACTGCCGCCGATTACGGGGTCGACGTGACGCCGCGGCTGGAGACGCTCAAGGTCATCGAACCGTCGAAGCGCCAGGCCGGGATCAAGGTTGCCTCGGTCGACGAACTGATCGCCAAATTGAAGACGCTGGGAGTGGTCGCATGAAGACGCTGGTGCTGGTCGAACATGACGGGACGACGGTCAAGGACCCGACGTTGCCCGCCGTTACCGCCGCGGCGCAGATGGGCGAAGTCCATTTGCTCGTGATTGGCTCGAACGTCGGCGCGGTCGCCGCCGAGGCCGCGAAGATCGCCGGCGTGGGCAAGGTCCATGTCGCCGATGCGCCGGGCCTTGAACACCCGCTCGCCGAAGCCCTTGCGCCGATCGCGGTGCGGCTGATGGCCGACCATGACGCGTTCGTCGTGCCCTCGACCACCACCGGCCGCAACGTCGCCCCGCGCGTCGCCGCGCTGCTCGACGTGATGCAGTTGTCGGACATCACCTCGGTCGAAGGCGACATGACCTTCACCCGCCCGATCTACGCCGGCAACGCCATCGCGACGGTCAAGTCGAAGGACGCCAAGCTCGTTCTCACCGTCCGCGGCACGGCCTTCGACAAGGCGTCGCGCGAGGGCGGCAGCGGGACCATCGAGGCGGTCGACGGCTCGGGCGATTCGGGCAAGTCGAAGTTCGTCTCCGCCGAACTCGCCAAGTCCGAACGGCCCGAACTGACCTCGGCCAAGATCATCGTCTCGGGCGGGCGCGCATTGGGCTCCTCGGAGCAGTTCCACGCGCTGATCGACCCGCTTGCCGACAAGCTGGGCGCCGGGGTCGGTGCGTCGCGTGCCGCGGTCGACGCGGGCTATGCCCCGAACGACTATCAGGTCGGCCAGACGGGCAAGATCGTCGCCCCCGAAACCTACATCGCGGTCGGCATCTCGGGCGCAATCCAGCACCTCGCGGGGATGAAGGATTCGAAGACCATCATCGCCATCAACAAGGACGAGGACGCCCCGATCTTCCAGGTCGCCGACATCGGCCTCGTCGGCGACCTGTTCAAGATCGTCCCCGAACTGACCGAGAAGCTTTAACCTTCATCCCCGGCGAAGAGCGCGTCGGCTTCGGCGCGGTCCTCGTCGGGGACGGCTTCTCCCCTAGTCCACCGCAACACCGCATACCCCGCGACGGCACTCAGCAGCGACCCCGCCAGCGTCCCGATCTTGGCCGCATCGATCGCCCCGGTCTCCCCGGGAAAGGCCAGCGCACCGATGAACAGGCTCATCGTGAACCCGATCCCGGTGAGCATCGCCGCACCGTAAGGCTGTCGGCCGCTAGTCCCCGCCGGTCGCGGCGCGATCCCGGTCCGGGTCGCGACGAGGACCGCCCCGAAGACGCCCAGCTGCTTGCCGATGAACAGCCCGAACATGACCGCGAGGGGCAGCGGTTTGACGATCGCTCCGAACCCGCCGCGCAGATCGACCCCCGCGCTGACCAGCCCGAACAGCGGCATGAGCCCGAACATGACCCACGGATGGATCGCATGCTCGAGCCGGCGTAGCGGCGACCGCCCCGCGGCATCACGAATGGGCACCGTCAACGCGGCCAGCACCCCGGCGACGGTCGGGTGAACCCCGCTCGCCAACATCGCCAGCCACAGCAGCGCGAAGCCGACCATGTAGGGCCACAGCCGCCGCACCCCGAACAGGCTCATCGCGGCCATTGCCCCGAATACCACCAGCGCCGCGCCGAGCGCCGCGACATCGAGCGCGCGGGTGTAGGCCAGCGCGATGATGATCACCGCGCCGATGTCGTCGACGATCGCGATGGTCACGAGGAGCAGTTTTAGCGACGGCGGCGCGCGGGCTCCGAGCAGCGCCAGCACCCCGACCGCGAAAGCAATATCGGTCGCCGCCGGGATCGCCCAGCCCGACCGAAGCTCGGGCGAGCCCGTCGTCACCGCAAGATAGACCAGCGCGGGGACGGCCATTCCGGCCACCGCGGCGAGGATCGGCAGGCGGCGCGCTTCGGCCAGCTTCAACCTTCCCTCGAGCCACTCGCGCTTCACTTCGAGCCCGACGAGCAGGAAGAAGATCGCCATCGCCCCGTCGGCGATCCAGCCGTGAAGCGAGAGCTGGCCGACGCGCGGCATCGCCGGACCGAACGGCGTGTCGATCAGCGCATGCCAGTCACCGCTCCACGGCGAATTGGCGAGCAGCAGCGCGACGACCGCCGAGGCGATCAGCAACTGCCCGGCGTGGCGTTCTTTCGTCTGCTGGTCGGCCATTGCTTGCGACCATAAGCAGCGCCTCAGTGGAAGTCGCGGCTTTTGGGGATGCAGCTGACGTTGCGCGGGTGGATGCCGGCGGGCGGGCGCCAACTCCCCGCGCCGTCGCCCGCGCTCAAGGTCGAGGGCAGCGCTTCCTCGCTCAGGTGGCGAAGCATCGCGGTGTCGTCCTCCAGCCGCTGGGCGACGACATGGACCACCGCTTCGTCATGCTGGACCATGCCGTGGACGGTCATCAGCCGCGCGCCCATGACGATCTTGCGCTGCGCGGTGAAGGCGTCGGGCCAGATGACCAGGTTCGCGACCCCGGTCTCGTCTTCCAATGTGATGAAGCACACCCCCTTGGCGCTGCCCGGGCGCTGGCGGATCAGGACCAGGCCGGCGATCGACAGGCGGCGGCCATAGCGGAGCGAGCGCAGCTGGTCGGCAGTGACGAATCCTTTCGATGCGTAATGATCGCGAAGAAAGGCCATCGGATGCGCCTTCAGCGACAGGCGGATCGTCTGGTAGTCGCTGACGACATGCTCGCTCAGCGGCATTTGGGGCAGCTGGACGACCTCGGTCTCCCACCCCTCGTCGCGCGCCTGGGCATGCGCGAACAGCGGCAGGTCGGGCGCCCCCGTCAACGCCCGCGAATCCCACAGCGCGGCGCGGCGATCGAGGGCCATCGAGCGGAACGCGTCGGCCTCGGCGAGGCGGTGAATGGCGGTGACGGGAGCGGTCGAGCGGCGGCGGAGGTCTTCCACGCTGGCGTAGGGGGTGTCGCCGCGGGCAGCGACGATGCGCGTCGCGGCGTCGAGGCGAAGGCCTTCGATCTGCCTCAATCCCAATCGGAGCGCCAATCCTTGCTCGGGAAGAACGGAGTTTGGAGTTCTCTGATCTTCAAGCGTGCAGTCCCATTCGCTCATATTCACATCGACCGCGCGAACCTCGACCCCATGCTCCCTTGCATCGCGAACGATCTGCGCGGGCGCGTAGAACCCCATCGGCTGCGAGTTCAAAAGCGCGCAGGCGAACGCCGCCGGGTACTTCCATTTGATCCAGCTCGACACATAGACCAGGTGCGCGAAGCTCGCCGCGTGACTTTCGGGAAAGCCATATTCGCCGAAGCCCTTGATCTGGTCGAAGCAGCGCTGGGCGAACTCGGGGTCATAGCCACGCGTCACCATCCGCCCGACCATCTTCTCCTGCAGCAAGGTGATGTCGCCGCGCGAGCGGAAGGTCGCCATCGCTTTCCTGAGCTGGTTGGCCTCGGCCGAGCTGAACTTCGCCGCATCGAGCGCGATCTTCATCGCCTGTTCCTGAAAGATCGGCACGCCCATCGTCCGGCCGAGGATCTTCTCCAGTTCGTCGGGATCGCCATGCTCTGGCGACGGGCAGGGAAAGGTCACCGGCTCCTTGCCCGACCGCCGCTTGAGGAAGGGATGGACCATGTCGCCCTGGATCGGCCCCGGGCGGACGATCGCGACCTGGATGACGAGATCGTAGAAACAGCGTGGGCGCAGGCGCGGGAGCATGTTCATCTGCGCCCGGCTCTCGACCTGGAACACGCCCAGGCTGTCGCCCTTGCACAGCATGTCATAGACTTGCGGTTCCTCGCGCGCGACGGTCGCCAGCTCCCACCGCTCGCCATGATGCGCCTCGATCAGGTCGAACGCTTTCCGGATGCAGGTCAGCATGCCGAGCGCGAGGACGTCGATCTTGAGGATGCCGAGTTCCTCGATGTCGTCCTTGTCCCACTCGATGAAGGTGCGGTCGTCCATCGCGCCATTGCCGACGGGGACGGTCTCGATCAGCGGCTTTTCGGTCAGGATGAACCCGCCGACATGCTGCGACAGGTGGCGCGGCATGCCGATCAGCTGGCGCGCGAGGGTAAGCACGCGCCGAAGATGCGGGTCGGAAAAATCGAGCCCGGCCTCGGTCACGCGCTCGTCCTCGATCCCGGCCTCCATGCTCCCCCAATGCGTCGAGGCAATCGCGGCGGTGACGTCCTCCGACAGCCCCATGACCTTGCCGACCTCGCGGATCGCCGAGCGCGGGCGGTAGTGGATCACGGTCGCGGCGATCCCGGCGCGGTCGCGGCCATATTTCTGATAAATGTGCTGGATCACCTCCTCGCGCCGCTCATGTTCGAAGTCGACGTCGATGTCGGGCGGTTCCTTGCGCTCCTCGGATATGAAGCGCTCGAACAACAGCGAGTTGGTCGAGGGATCGACCGCGGTGATGCCGAGGCAATAGCAGACCGCGCTGTTCGCGGCCGACCCGCGCCCCTGGCACAGGATCGGCGGGTCGAGGCTGCGGGCGAAGGCGACGATGTCGTGGACGGTCAGGAAATAGCGCGCGAAGTCGAGCTTTTCGATCAGCGCGAGTTCGTGGTTGAGCTGGCCGGTGACGGTGTCGGGGATGCCCTCGGGCCAGCGGCTGGCGGCGCCTTCCCAGGTGAGGTGGGTGAGGTATTCCTGGGGTGAGCGACCGTCCGGAACGGTCTCCCGCGGATATTCATATTTGAGCTCGTCGAGGCTGAAGTCGAGCGCGTCGGCGAAGGTGCGGGTGGCCCGAATTGCATGCGGCCAGCGGGCGAACAGGCGGGCCATTTCGGCGGGGGACTTGAGGTGCTGTTCGGCATTGGGATTGAGCAGGAAGCCGGCACTCTCGAGGGTCACTTTCTCGCGGATGCAGGCCATGACGTCCTGCAATGGGCGGCGGTCGGGGGCATGATAATGGACGTCGTTGGTGGCGAGGATGGTGCAGCCGTTGGCCCGCGCCATCCGGTCCAATCGCTCGATCCGGGCGAGGTCGCCGCCGCGATAGAGGTGCGCTGCGGCGACGTGCTGGAGGCCGGGAAGCGCCGCAACGAGCTGGGGCAGGGCGGTTTCGAACGCGTCGAGGTCGTCGCCGCGGCCAGAATCCGGGACGGCGATGAAGGCGATCCCCTCGGCATGGAGTGCGACTTCGCTGAGGAGGAGGTTGCACTCGCCTTTTTCGCAGCGCATCTTGCCGAGGCTGAGCATGCGCGAGAGCCGGCCATAGGCGGCGCGATCGCGCGGGTAAGCGAGGAGCGAGGGCGCATCGACCGGGTCGATCCGACAGCCGATCAACGGCTTGAGGCCCGCTCCCGTCGCCGCACTGTGCATCCGCACCACCCCGGCGAGCGTGTTGCGGTCGGCGACCCCAATCGAGTCCATCCCCAGCGCCAGCGCCGCCATCGCCAGCTCGATCGCGTCCGACGCCCCGCGGAGGAAGGAGAAGGGGGTCGAAATGCCGAGCTCGACGAAATCGGCGCGGGGGATGGGCGGGGGCGGCGCGTCCTCGTCGCGGATCAGCTTGCGGCGGGCGAAGCCGGTATATTCAGGCACGGTCGGACATCACCCGAACAGCCCATGCAAAAACCATTGAGGGACCCCGCCGCGTCCGTCGCCGACCAGCCCCTGGCGGAAGATCCAGAAACGGCGGCCGACGCTGTCCTCGACCCGGTAATAGTCGCGCAGGCGGGTGTGGGCGGGTTCGCGCCACCATTCGGGGGCGATCCGCTCGGGACCTTCGACGCGCGCGATGTCGTGCGCGACGCGGCGCCAGATGAAGCGGCGGGGGAGCCCTTCGGGGGTGGCGTAGAGCACGCCGATCGGTTCGGGATGATCGAGCAGGCGTTGGGGGCGCCGAGCCACTCCCCCCAGCGCGGGAGGGGAAGAGCCACGAAGTGGTGAAGGGGAGGGACGCTCTGCGAGAGACCAGGCGCTCCCCTCGGCGCTACACGTCTTGCCCGTTCCGCTCGGGGGGGACGGGCTAGCGACAATCCCGCTGACCCATTTGCTCGCCCGCTCGGGCAGATGGCTGTCGACCGGCGCCGGCCGTCGCACCCGGCCCCGTCCGAGCCGCACCACCAGCCGGTCGATCAGCCGCGCCAGTTCGAGTTCCCTCGGCGGTTCGCCGACCAGCGCCTCCTGTCCGGGGCTAAGCGGCTCGCACCAGCGTGCCTCGAGCGCGAAGGCGTCGATGCCGAAGCCGGGGTCGATCGTGGCGACCTTTTCGGCGAGGAGGCGGACGAGATGGCCTGCATCGCGCGTTGGCAGCGAGGTCTCG
>JALYIX010000097.1 GCA_030775565.1 Pseudomonadota bacterium
GAGTAGCTCGGGGCGGAGTTCCTTTTCGAAGAAGGGGTCGGCCTCGCCGATGTCGACAAGCAGTTCGTCGACCCGCTTGCCATCCTCGACCAGCGCCACCGCATCGTGCGCGCGCCACCACGCCCGATCATCGCCGAGATAGCCGGCAAGCGCCTTCTCGCCCCACGGCACCTGCCCCGGCGCGACGATCGGCGCGAACGCCGACACGCTCCTGAACCGCCCGGGGTGGCGCAGCGCGAGTGTCAGCGCGCCGTGCCCGCCCATCGAATGGCCGCTGATCCCCTGCCGCGCCATGTCGACCGGGAACGCCGCCGCGACCAGCGCGGGCAGTTCCTCGGTGACGTAGGACCACATTCTGTAGTGCCGATCGAACGGCGCCTGCGTCGCATCGACATAGAAGCCAGCGCCGAGCCCGAAGTCCCACGCGGCCTCGCGGTCGTCGGGCACACCTTCCCCGCGCGGACTGGTATCCGGCGCGATGAAGGCGATCCCGGCCTTGGCGCAGGCCGCGCGAAACTCGCCCTTTTCGGTGACGTTGGCGTGGGTGCAGGTCAGCCCCGACAAATACCACAGCAGCGGCAACCGCTCGCCCTCGGCGTGGTCAGGCACGAACAGCGAAAAGGTCATCGGCGTGCCGGTGGCCGTGCTGTCATGGCGGTACACCCCCTGGGTACCGCCATGGCTGCGGACGGTCGAGACGGTCTCGATCATCGGCTCAGGCGTCCGCCGGCATCCGGTGCAGCGCGCACAGCTTGTTGCCATCGGGATCGCGCAGATAGGCGAGGTAGAGGTTCATGCCGCCGCCGCTGCGCTTGCCGGGCGGATCTTCGATCGCGGTACCGCCGGCGGCGATGCCTGCCTCGTGCCACGCATGCGCCTGCTCGGGCCCGGTGACCGCAAAGCCGATGGTCGAGCCGTTGCCGTGAGTCGCGGGCTGGCCGTCGATCGGCGGCGTGACCAGGAACATCGCGCCGTCCTTGGCATAGGCCAGCCGTCCCTTAGGATCGACGCGGCCTTCCGTGCCGCCCGTGGCGGTGAAGATCGCATCGTAGAATTTCTTCGACCGTTCGATGTCGTTCGATCCGACCATCATATGGCTGTACATCGTCGCTTCTCCTTGTGTTTATCGCACCCCCGATGCCACGCCCGGGGCTCCGCGCCAAGTCGCGATCAGGCGCCCGCGTCGGCTGCGGCGGCGGGCAGCAGCCGCGCCAGCCGTTCGGCCCATTCGGCGATCCCGTCGGCGCTTGCCAGCAGGTCCTGCCGCACCTCGAGCTCGAGATAGGGCCGCCCCGCTTGCCACGCGTGGAGCGGGACGGTGTAGTCGATCACGTCCATCGAATAGGGCTCATTGTCCCCGACGATAAGCCCGGCCTCGCCGCGCAACCGGTCGAGCACCCCCATTGCGAAACGCGTGTCGCCCTGGTCGTGGAGCACACCGGCATGCCACGGCCGCGCAACCCCCTGCATCGCGGGCGTGAAGCTGTGCAGCGCGACGAGGATCGTCCGCTCGCCCCGCGCATCGCGCCGCGCCAGCTCGTCGGCGATTGCTCGCTGGTATGGCTCCTGGATCGCCTCCACTCGCGCCGCCCGTGCCTGCTCGCCAAGACCGGAATTCGCCGCGATCGCGGTGCCGTCGCTGACCTCGGGCATCGCATCGACGCGCCCCGGCGAGCGATTGCAATCGATCACCAGCCGCGAATAGCGCTGGGCGATGAAGGTCGCGTCGAGCGCGGTTCCGAGCCGGCGGCCGAGGTCCGCCACCCCGATGTCCCAGCCGATGTGGCGCTCGAGCTCGGCCCTGGGCAGGCCGAGCGCCTGCAGCGCCGCCGGCACCAGATTGCCCGCATGATCGCCGATCAGCAGGAACGATGACGACCCGCCGGGGTTGAAGATATCGACGGGCGATGGATCATCGCGCCCAAGCAGTGCAGACATTGCGCTATTGTTCATGCGACGCGGATGCTCGATGCCATTGCTCAACCTCTCTCATGTGACGCGCTACACCTATCGCCAGCCGGTGCGCTTTGGCGAGCATCGAATCATGGTCAGGCCGCGCGAAAGCTATGACCAGCACCTGATCGACGCCGAGTTGAAGATCAGCCCCGAGCCCGCCGAGCTCCGCTGGCTTCAGGACGTGTTCGGCAATTCGGTCGCGATCGCCACCTTCGACCGCCCGGGCCGCGAGCTGGTCGTCGACAGCCGGGTGCGGCTCGAGCATCGCCCGACCGAGCTGCTCCACGTCGACATCGAACATTATGCCCGGACCTACCCCTTCACCTATTCGTCGGAGGACATGCCCGACCTCATCCGCTCGATCGAGCGCCAGCATCTCGACCCGCTGCGCGAGATCGACAGCTGGGCGCGGCGCTTCGTCGGTATCTCGGGCCCGACCGATACGCTCGCCATGCTGACCGACATGACCGAGACGATCAAGCGCGACTTCACCTATGTGAAGCGCCCCGAGAAGGGCACCCAGACCCCGATCGAGACGCTCGAGAAGCGCCGCGGCACCTGCCGCGACTATGCCATGCTGATGATCGAGGCGGTTCGCGCACTGGGCTTCGCGGCGCGCTTCGTCTCGGGCTATGTCTACAGCCCGGCGGTCGGCGAGCAGCGCACCGGCGGTGGCAACACCCATGCCTGGGTGCGGGTCTACCTTCCCGGCTCGGGCTGGGTCGAGTTCGACCCCACCAACGGCATCGTCGGCAACCGCGGCCTGATCCGCGTCGCGATCGCGCGCGACATCTATCAGGCGGTGCCCGTTTCGGGCACATGGAGCGGCTTTCCCGGTTCCTACCTCGACATGAGCGTCAGCGTCGACGTCTCGGTCCAGGGGGACCACTTCCCCGCCACGCCGGTCGTTCGCGCCGGCTCCAGGAGTATCTGAGTTATGTTGATCAAGGCGGGCTACGACATCCGCTTCGAGTGCACGAGCCCGACGCCGATGATGGCGAACCTGTCGGTCCATCCCTCGCGCCACCACGACCTCGTCACGCCGCACCGCATCACGACCGATCCGCAGGTGCCGATCTATGACTATGTCGACGGCTTCGGCAATGTCTGCACCCGGCTGACGGTCCCCGCCGGGGGTCTGACCCTGTCGTGCCGCTTCACCGTCGCCGACGACGGCAAGCCCGACCCGATCACCCCGGGCGCGCAGCAGCATCCGGTCGAGGAGCTGCCCGACGATGTCCTCGTCTACCTGCTCGGCAGCCGCTATTGCGAGACCGACCGCCTGCTCGACACCGCCTGGTCGCTGTTCGGCCACGTCCCGCCCGGCTGGGAGCGTGTCCAGGCGATCGTCGCCTTCACCCACAACCATATTCAGTTCGGCTATCACTTCGCGCGCCCGACCAAGACCGCGTGGGACGCCTATCAGGAGCGGCAGGGGGTGTGCCGGGACTATGCCCATCTCGCGATCGCGCTGTGCCGCTGCATGAACATTCCGGCCCGTTATTGCACCGGCTATCTCGGCGACTTCTGCATTCCCAAGACCGATGCCGTGATGGATTTTTCGGCCTGGTTCGACGTCTATCTCGGCGGCGCCTGGCACACGTTCGACGCGCGCCACAACAAACCCCGTGTCGGCCGCGTGCTGATGGCGCGTGGCCGTGATGCGACCGATACGGCCCTGACGACCAGCTTCGGCCACGCCGAGCTGGTGCGGTTCGACGTCTATTCGGACGAGGTCGGCGAAGACGGGCAGAAGATATGAGCGAGACGCTCGAGCGCGATCCACTGCTCGACGAGAGCGGGCT
>JALYIX010000098.1 GCA_030775565.1 Pseudomonadota bacterium
AGCTCGACGAACGGGCCTTTCCAGATGGAGCGAGCCATTACTTCTTCCTCGCGTGGCGCGACCGGATGATCATCTTGTCGGTCGACTTGTTGTGACGGGTGCGGGCACCCTTGGTCGGCTTGCCCCACGGGGTAACCGGGTGACGGCCGCCCGAGGTCCGGCCTTCGCCACCGCCGTGCGGATGGTCGACCGGGTTCTTGGCGACGCCGCGGGTCAGCGGACGCTTGCCCATCCAGCGGGTGCGGCCGGCCTTGGCGAGGGTCTGGTTCGAATTGTCGGGGTTCGACACCGCTCCGACCGTCGCCATGCAGTCGGCGCGGACATAACGCTGCTCGCCCGAGTTCAAGCGGACGATCACCATCCCCTTGTCGCGGCCGACGACCTGGACATAGGTCCCGGCGGCGCGAGCGATCTGGCCGCCCTTGCCGGGCTTCAATTCGACGTTGTGGACGATCGTCCCGACCGGCATCTGGCCGACTTCCATCGCGTTGCCGGGCTTCACGTCGACCTTCTTGCCGGCGATGACCTTGTCACCGGGGGCAAGGCGCTGCGGCGCGAGGATGTAGGCCTGCGCCCCGCCCTCGCCTTCGTACGTGACGAGCGCGATGAACGCCGAGCGGTTGGGGTCATACTCGAGCCGCTCGACGGTCGCCGAGACGTCCCAGGTGCGACGCTTGAAGTCGACGATGCGATACTTCTGCTTGTGACCGCCGCCGATCCCGCGCGAGGTCATCTTGCCCTTGTTGTTGCGGCCGCCGGTCTTGGTCTTGCCTTCGGTCAGCGCCTTGACGGGCTTGCCCTTCCACAACGACGACTTGTCGACGAGGATGAGGCCGCGGCGTGCCGGCGAGGTCGGCTTATATGCTTTGAGTGCCATGATCCTTAGATCCCGCTCGTAATGTCGATCGACTGACCGGCGGCCAGCGTCACGATCGCCTTCTTGGCGTCCGAGCGCGTGTAGGCCTGGCCCTTCCACTTCTTGGTCTTGCCCTTGGTGACCATCGTGTTGACGTTGGTCACGCTGACATTGAACAGCGCTTCGACGGCAGCCTTGATCTCGGGCTTGGTCGCGTCGTTGGCGACCTTGAACACGACCGCATTATGGTCCGACAACATCGTCGATTTCTCGGTGATGTGCGGCGCCAGGACGACGTCGTAATGGCGATTGTCGATCGCCGCGTTGGAAGGCTTCTTAGCCATCAGTTCGTCCCTCCCGGGAGGGCGAACCGCGCCTCCAGTTTTTCGAGCCCGGCGCGGGTCAGGACCAGCGTTTCGTGGCGCATGATGTCATAGACATTGGCGCCAGCGGCGGGGAGCAGGTTGACGTGGCCGAGGTTGGCCGACGCCCGGGCGAAGCCGACGTTCAAGGCCTCGCCGTCGATGAACAGCGCGGTCTTGCCGAAGCCCAGGCTCGCCAGCTGCTCGGAGAGCATCCGGGTCTTGCCCTCGGCGACGTCGAGATTGTCGAGCACGACGAGGTTGCCCGCGGCGGCCTTCGACGACAGCGCCATCTTGAGGCCGAGCGCGCGGACCTTCTTGTTGAGGCCGAGCGTGAACAGCCGAGCACGCGGGCCATGGGCCTTGCCGCCGCCGATGAAGATCGGCGCGCGACGATCACCGTGACGAGCGGTACCGCCGCCCTTCTGCTTGCCGAACTTCTTGCCAGTGCGCGCAACATCGCTGCGCTCGCGAGCCGCGCGCGCCATGCCGCGACGATTCGACAGCTGCCACGTCACGACGCGGTGAAGAATGTCGGCGCGCGGCTCGACACCGAACACGGTGTCGTCGAGGTTGACGTCGGCGCCACCCTTGCCCGCGTCGAGGGTCTGTACGGGGACCTTCATCGCTTAGTTTCCCTTATTCTCGTCCGAAGCGGGCGTGTCGCCAGCGTCGGTCGAGCTCTGATTGTCTTCGGCTGCCTGCTCGGCGGCCGCGCCGGCTTCCTGCTCGGCGGCGATCGCGGCGACTTCGGCGTCGCTCGGCAGCGCTGGAATCTCGTGCACCGCGGCATCCTCGACAAAGGCGGCCGGCGCCATCTCGGTCTCGATTTCCTTGGCATTCTCGACCAGCCCGGCAGGATAGGGCGCCGTTTCCGGACGCGCGATCTTCACCGAGTCATGCACTTCGAGCCAGCCGCCCTTATGTCCCGGGACCGAGCCCTTGACGAACAAGAGGCCGCGCGCTGCGTCGGTGCGGACGATTTCGAGATTCTGCTGCGTGCGGTTGGCAGCGCCCATATGGCCCGCCATTTTCTTGTTCTTGAAGACCTTGCCCGGATCCTGGCGCTGGCCCGTCGATCCGAGCGAGCGGTGCGAGACCGAGACGCCGTGGGTCGCGCGAAGACCGCCGAAACCCCAGCGCTTCATGCCGCCCTGAAAGCCCTTGCCCTGAGTAACCCCCTGGATGTCGACCATTTGGCCGGCAACGAAGTGATCGGCCGAGAGCGTCGCGCCAAGATCGAGCAACGCGTCTTCGGCGACACGGAACTCGACGACCTTGGCCTTGGGCTCGACCTCGGCCTTGCCGAAGTGGCCGCGCTGCGGCTTGGCGACATTCTTCGCTTTCGCCGAACCGGCGCCAAGCTGGACGGCAGTATAGCCATCACGATCCATTTCGCGACGCCCGACGACTTGAACGCCGTCAAGGTGGAGGACAGTGACCGGCACATGCCGGCCGTCAGCCTGAAACAGGCGGGTCATCCCCATTTTCTTCGCGATCACGCCAGTGCGCATGACCAAACTCCTCAGAGGCCCACGGAGGAATTCCGCGGGCGTGCCAACCCAAAAAACGATGCGAGCCCCGCCTGGGCTATTTCCATCCGAAGACAGAAAGCGGGGGACGCGTGACCGGGTGCTCCAAGGAGCGCCCGCGGTATCCCTTAACTATTGCGCGACGGGATTCGCTGGTGCGATTCAACCGCTGCGCGCTGGCCCTTAAGCCAGCTTGATCTCTACGTCCACCCCTGCCGCGAGATCGAGCTTCATTAAAGCATCAACCGTCTGTGGGGTCGGCTGGACGATGTCGAGCAGACGCTTGTACGTCCGCACCTCGAACTGCTCCCGCGACTTCTTGTCGACGTGCGGCGAGCGGTTGACGGTGAACTTCTCGATACGCGTCGGCAGCGGAATGGGACCGCGGATCGATGCTCCGGTACGCCGAGCGGTGTCGGCGATGTCCCCGGTGGCCTGATCGAGCACTCGGTGATCGAAGGCCTTAAGGCGAATCCGGATATTCTGCGTTTCCATGTCCACTACCGATGCGAAAGAGCCAAACCGTCACCGCGACAGGCGGATCGGGTCTATCCAAACAAGCAAATGCGGCGACGGGCCAGCCGGCCAGTGCCGCAATCACTCAAACAAAAAACGAGCCGCGCGAATCCCCAGAGGGTCTCGCGCGGCTAGCCATTACTACTTCGTGATCGAACCGACAACCCCGGCGCCGACCGTGCGGCCACCTTCGCGGATCGCGAAGCGCAGGCCCTGGTCCATAGCGATCGGCGCGATGAGCTTGACGCCCAGCGTGACATTGTCACCCGGCATGACCATCTCGGTGCCTTCGGGAAGTACCACTTCGCCCGTCACGTCGGTCGTGCGGAAATAGAATTGCGGACGATAGTTGGCGAAGAACGGCGTGTGACGGCCGCCCTCGTCCTTCGAGAGGACGTAAACCTCGGCCGAGAAATCGGTGTGCGGCTTGATCGAACCCGGCTTGCACAGGACCTGCCCGCGCTCGACTTCCTCACGACCAACGCCGCGGATCAGCGCGCCGATGTTGTCGCCGGCCTGGCCCTGATCGAGCAGCTTGCGGAACATCTCGACGCCCGTGACGACGGTCTTCTTGGTGTCCTTGATGCCAACGATCTCGACTTCCTCGCCAACCTTGACGATTCCAGTCTCGACGCGGCCGGTGACCACCGTACCGCGACCCGAGATCGAGAACACGTCCTCGATCGGCATCAGGAACGGCTTGTCG
>JALYIX010000099.1 GCA_030775565.1 Pseudomonadota bacterium
TCCTCGAGGAACATGCGCAGCTCGTCCAAGGCAGGCGGAGACCCTCGCTCGGTGCCGAGCGCGACTTCCGCCAGCGCGATTGTCGACGTGACCAAATCTCCTGCGTCGCACAGGCCCGCGCGCCGGACGACATGGTCGTTCGACGTAATAGCCAGCGCAACGACAATATTCGTATCGAGCAGATATCGCATCAGTCGAGAGTCCCGCGATCCGCTTCCGAGGGGCGCGCTTCGAACAGCCGGGATTCCGGCTCAATATAGCGAATCCTTTTTGCCGAACCCGCCACTTTCGCGACGTTGAATTTCCGCTTCGGGGCATCGGCGGCGCGGATGACGAGGTCGCCGTCCCGTTCGATCACCGTCCAGTCGCGATCGGGCTGCACGCCCAGCGCGGCCGGCAGGCGAATTGCGACCGAGTTGCCCGACTTGAAGCTTTTCGCCTTATACTCGGTACCCATCAGTCCACTCCCCGAAATATATACGAGACGTATATACATGAGTGCTCCACGTTTCAAGCGGAACTTGCGCTGCGCCAAGCGATTGCGTCCTGCATGGACACGCCCCTCGACTGCCTGATCATCGGCGGTGGCCCCGCCGGCCTCACTGCCGCCATTTACCTCGCGCGCTTCCGGCTCGACATCCTCGTCGTCGACGGGGGCAACAGCCGCGCGTCATGGATCCCGTGCAGCCACAACCACGCCGGCTATCCCGACGGGATCAACGGCAAGGAATTGCTCCGCCTGATGCGCGAGCAGGGGCAGAAATATGGTGCCAAGATCGTCGATGGCCGGGTGACGCGCCTCGACCGTGACGCCGACGGCCTGTTCAGCGCCGACTGGGGCAGCGGCACGCAGCGCGCCCGCTCGGTGCTGCTCGCCACCGGCGTCACCAACCGCCGCCCGCCGATGGACCCCGAACTCCACGACGACGCGATGGCGCGCGGGCTCATCCGTTATTGCCCGATCTGCGACGGTTATGAGGTCACCGACAAGCGCATCGGCGTCATCGGCTCGGGCACCAACGGCGTCGGTGAGGCGATCTTCCTGCGCAGCTACACGTGCGACGTCACCCTGATTGCCCCTGACAAGGCGCTTGACCTCACCGGCGAGGAACGGCGGAAACTCGAAGAGGCCAATGTCACGCTGGTCGACGGCCCCGCCGAAGCGATCGGGGTGACGGAGAAGTGCATCACGGTCGACACGGCGCAGGGCCTGATGACCTTCGACAGCGTCTACCCCGCGCTCGGCTCCGACACGCATACCGGATTGGGCGAAATGGTCGGGGCGAAGCTCGCCGACGACGGCTGTTTCCTGTGCGACCTCAAGATGCGGACCAGTATCGAGGGGCTCTATGCCGCGGGCGACGTCGTCCATGGGCTCGACCAGATCAGCCACGCGATGGGCGAAGGCGGCCAGGCGGCGACCACCATCCGCAACGACCTGGCCGAGAAGAGCCCGCTTCGCCGCGAACCGCTCGATCTCGAACAGCAGGAAATGGCGCAGGAAGGCAGCTAGGCGAGAAAGTCGGGGTCGAGCACGACCCGGCCCTCCTCGAGCAGCGCCATCGGTTCGGCGAACGGAATGAGCGAGCGCAGCCCGCCCTCGCGCTCGACCTCGAGCAAATCGCTCGCGCCGAAATTCTCGACTGCCGAAACGGTGCCGAGCGCATTGCCCGCAGCATCGACGCACGGCAGGCCGATCAGGTCGGAGAGGTAATATTCGCCCTCCTCGAGCGGCGGCAGCGCGGTCCGCTCGATCTCGACCAGCGTCCCCCGCAGTCTCTCGGCAGCAGTCCGGTCGGGGATCCCCTCGAACCGCGCGATCGGCGCTTTCGCGGTGCCCTTGATCCCCAGCAGCTTCATCGGCTGCCCGCCGACGAGCAGCGCCGCGCCCTTGGAAAAGCTGGCGAGATCGTCGGCGAACAGTTTCAGGCAAAGCTCGCCGGTAATTCCATGCGCCCCCGCAACGGCGGCGAGCGCAATGCGGCGCTCGTCCTCCGCTGCGGGTGACGTCATGGTGTCGCTTACGCCTTGTCGGCCGAAGCGTCCTCGGCGGTCGCTTCCTCGGCGACCACGTCGGCATCGCTGGTCTCGGCAGCGGCTTCCTCGGGCGCAGCGTCGGCGGCTGGAGCCTCTTCAGCACCTTCGGCCGGCGCTTGGGCGCTTTCGCCAGTCACGTCGGCCGCAGTGTCGCCAGCGTCGCTGTCGGGGGTCGCTTCATTGGCGGTCTCGGCCGGAGCGGCTTCCTCGGCGGCCGGGGCCTCCTCGACGACCGGCTCGGGCTCGGGAGCCGGCGCAGCAGCTGCGGCAGCAGCAGCCTCGGCGGCTTCCGTGGCCTTGGTCGCCCGCTCCTCGGCGCGCTCGGTCGCCTTCTCGCCGGGCTTGCCCTTGTTGGGATTGCTGCGCGCGGGCCGTTCCTTGATCCCTGCCGCGTCGAGGAAGCGAAGCACGCGATCCGACGGCTGTGCGCCGACCGACAGCCAGTGGGTGATGCGCTCGGAATCGAGCTTCACGCGATCGGGCGAGTCCTTCGCCAGCAACGGATTATAGGTCCCGACCTTCTCGATGAAGCGGCCGTCCCGCGCGTTGCGGCTGTCGGCCACGACGACACGGTAATAAGGACGCTTCTTGGACCCGCCACGGGCCAGACGAATTGCAACTGCCATTTTATATTCCTTCAATCAGTTCAGTGAATTACGATTACTTCTTGCCAAATTTGTTGAATCCCGGCGGCAGGTTCCCGAAGCCCGCGCCGCCGCCCGGAAGTCCGGGCAGCCCGCCCGGCGTCTGACCGCCCGGCATCATGCCGCCAAGCGCGCCCTCGAGCCCGCCCTTGCCGAACATCGCCGCGAGCTTGCCAAGGCCACCCATCTTCTTGAGCCGCTTCATCGCCGTCGCCATGTCGGCGTGCATCTTCAGGAGCTTGTTGACCTCCTGGACGGTCGTCCCGCTGCCCTTGGCCACCCGGATCTTGCGCTTGGCATTGATGATTTCGGGCCGGCTGCGCTCCTTGGCGGTCATCGACGACATCATTGCTTCCAGTCGCGGCAGCGCCTTGTCGTCGGCCTTGCCGGGGCTAAGTCCCTTCATCCCGGGCATCATCGCCGCAAGCGCGCCGAGGCCGCCCATCCGCTGCATCTGCTGGACCTGCATGCGAAGATCGTCGAGGTCGAACTTGCCCTTCTCCATCTTGGCGGCAAGCTTTTCGGCGTCCTCCTGCTTGATCGTCTCCGCGGCGCGCTCGACCAGCGACACGACGTCGCCCATGCCCAGGATCCGCCCGGCGACGCGGTCCGGATGGAACGCCTCGAGCGCGTCGAGCGCCTCGCCGGTCCCGGCGAACTTGATCGGCTTGCCCGTCACCGCGCGCATCGACAGCGCCGCGCCGCCCCTGGCGTCGCCGTCCATCCGCGTCAGCACGACGCCCGAGATGTCGACCTGGTCGGAGAAGCCCTTGGCGACGTTGACCGCGTCCTGGCCGGTCAGGCTGTCGACCACCAGCAGCGTCTCGACCGGGCGCGAGGCGGATGCGACCGCCTTCATCTCGGCCATCAGCGCGTCGTCGACGTGGAGCCGGCCCGCGGTGTCGAGCATGACGACGTCATAGCCCTGCAGCTTCGCCGACTGCAGCGCGCGTGTCGCGATCTGCACCGGGGTCTGCCCGGCGACGATCGGCAGCGTATCGACCCCCGCCTGGCGCCCGAGCACCGCGAGCTGCTCCTGCGCCGCGGGCCGCGCGACGTCGAGGCTCGCCATCAGCACCTTCTTGCGCTCGCGCTCCTTCAATCGGCGGGCAAGCTTGGCGGTCGTCGTCGTCTTGCCCGAACCCTGCAAGCCCACCATCATCACCACGGCGGGCGGATTGACGTCGAGGTTAAGCGCGGAGGCGTCGGCGCCGAGCATTTCGACGAGCGCATCGTGGACGATCTTGACGACCATTTGCCCGGGGGTGACCGAGCGCAGCACTTCGGACCCGACCGCAAGCTCGGTCGCGCGATCGACGAAGTCGCGCGCGACGGGGAGCGCAACATCGGCCTCGAGCAGCGCGACGCGAACCTCGCGCATCGCCGAGCGCACGTCGGCTTCCGACAAGGCGCCGCGGCCGCGGAGCTTGTCGAACACGCCGCCAAGGCGATCGCTCAGGCTATCGAACATCCAAAATCACTCCCGATCGAGCGGCCAAAAGCGCAAAACGCCGGCGGGCGAAACCTCGCCGGCCAGCGTGCGTCCTCGAACGCGCCCATCGATTTTTGTCGAAAACGACGTCGCAGTCCTTAGCTTCGTGGGGCTAGCGGGTCAACCGACGCCGAAGATCCCGAGGTCGAGCGGCTCGCTCGGCCCGAACCAGATGACGTGGCGCGAATGGTCCGACCGGTCGTCGCCGGTGCTGGCATGGGCGAAGATCGTGAGGCCCGCGCGGTTGAGCACCAGCCACTGCGCGACCTCCCCGAACAGCGCGGTCGGCACCGTCATCTGGCAGCTGCCGCGCGGATGCGGGCCGACCGGGCGCTGGTGATAATGGCCGATCGGCACCCCGAACCGGGCATGCACCGCATCGCCGAGCGCGCGCGCCCGCTCGATCTCATCCGGATCGAAATAGATGTGGGCGTGGAAGTCGTGGATCGCTGAGGGCTCGGTCATCGCCTTCATATAGGC
>JALYIX010000100.1 GCA_030775565.1 Pseudomonadota bacterium
GCATCGCCTCGAACGCAGCCAGCGCGGCCGGCGAGCGGAGCGACCGCGCCCGGCCCGAGCGCCAATCGGCGACCCGCTTCGCCGCGGTTTCGGGATCGGCGAACCCAAGCTTGGCAAGGTCGCCGCGCAGCTTGGCCGGATCGGCCGACAGGCGCTCGCCGACCTCGCCGACCAGCGCATCGAACTGTGCCCCGACCGCGGCGACGTGAGGCCGCAGCCAGTCAAGCAGCGCGGCACCATCGGCAAGCCCGTGAAGCCGCGCCACATTGTCGAGCGCGGCAGGATCGGCGGGCAAGCGGTGGGTCTGCTGGTCGTCGACCATCTGCACGCGATGCTCGGCCGTGCGCAGCGCGCGATAGGCATCGGCGAGATGGCCGGCGACGCCGGGATGAAGCCAGCCCGCGCTGACCAGCGCCTGCATCGCGTCGAGCGTTGCGGGCAGGCGCAGCGCCGGTTCGCGACCGCCGTGGATCAGTTGCTGGACCTGGAGAAAGAATTCGGCCTCGCGGATGCCGCCGTTGCCGCGCTTGAGGTCGAAGCCGGCGCCGATCGCGCGACCTTTTTCATAATGGTCGCGGATCCGGACCGAAAGCTGGCGGATCTCGTCGATCGCCCCGAAATCGAGCGTCCGTCGCCAGATGAACGGCTGGATCTCGCGCACGAAGCGCTCGCCGAGGGCACGGTCGCCGGCATTGGCGCGGACGCGGATGAAGGCGGCGCGCTCCCACGGCAGCGCACTGCTTTCATAATGGGTGATCGCGGCGTCGACCGGAAGCACGATCGGCGTGATCTCGGCCGAGGGCCGCAAGCGCAGGTCGATCCGCGCGACATAGCCGTCGGCAGTCCGCGCCTGGAGCAGTTCGACCGCGCGCTTGGCGATGCGGACGGCGTTTTCGGACGGGTCGTCGCGGGGCCGGCGGGGCAGCGTGTCGGGATCGAACAGCAAGATGAGATCGATGTCGGACGAATAGTTGAGCTCGCGGCTGCCGAGCTTGCCGAGCGCCAGCGATGCGAGACCATGAGGCTCGCTGCCCGGAACCCGTTCGGTGATCGCCTGGGCAATGGCGGCGTTGAGCGCGGCGTCGGCGAAGTCGGACAGCGCCCCGGTGACTCGTTCGAGCGGCAACTCGCCGGCAAGATCACCGAGCGCCACGACGAGCGCGAGGGCGCGGCGGCGGCGGCGAAGCGCCGACCCCAGCTCCTGCCCGGCGCCGACGGCAAGCGCGGCGGTGATTGCCGCTTCGCTGCCCGCGTCGATAAAGATTTCGACGAGGTCGGGCAGCAACCGGGCCGAATCACGCAGAAACGGCGCGAATTGGCTGGCGCGGGAAAGCGCCGCCTCCCTTGCAGCGGCGTCATGAGTCACATTCATGTCACACCGTTTGCACCGGATGCGATCGATTGGGAAACATCCCGGCTCCCCACCCGTTGATGCGCTGATGACTTATTCGCGTCACTTGCTGAAAGGAGCGGAAACCGACCAGATGGATCGCCGATTGATCAGGGTCGAATTCCCGCCCGCCCAGGCCGGCATCGCCGCCGCGCTGCGCCGCGCCTTCCAGGCCGCGCCGCTGCACGCCGATGCAGCGGACCGCGATATCGACGAGCTGCTCGCCCGGCTCAACTGATCATTGGCGCGGTCGGGCACTCGTCCCGGGCCGGCGTCAGTGGCTGGCGGCCGGGGTTGCATCATGGCCGCGCGACAGGTCGTCGACCTCGCCCATGATCACCTGAAGCGCCGTCTTGTCGGGGTCGGTGATGTGCTGGCGCCGTGACGGCAGCTTGCCCCCCGACAGCAGCGCCTCGAGCGCGACCCGTCCGCGCGCGACCCGGCTCTTGATCGTGCCGACCGCGCAGCCACAGATTTCGGCCGCTTCCTCATAGGCGAAGCCCCCCGCGCCGACCAGGATCAGCGCCTCGCGCTGGGGCTGCGGCAGGTGAAGCAAGGCACGCTGCATGTCGCCAAGCTCGATATGCCGGTCCTGGCTGGCGGGCGCGGCGAGGATCTTGGACGCCGTGATGTCGTCCCATTCGCCCTTGAAGCGCGCCCGGCGCATCTGGCTGAGGAACAGGTTCCTGAGAATGATGAAGGTCCACGCGCGCATGTTGGTGCCTGCCTGGAAGCGCTTGCGTGCCGCCCAAGCCTTGAGCAGCGTCTCCTGGACGAGATCATCGGCAAGGTCGCGGCTACCCGACAGCGAGCGGCCGAACGCGCGCAGGTGCGGGATCACCGCGCCAAGCTGGTCCTTGAATTCGTCATCGGGCAGCGGCACCGGCTCGGGGCGCGGCGGCTCGACATAATCGTCATCGTCTTCGTCGCTGGTCACAGTCCCCACCTTGCCTTGGTCCACTCCCCATCGGGCCGAGCGAACAACATCAGTCACCATACGAGCGCAATCGAACTTATTTCCTCAACGGGCGATGAACAAGATAAGCGCGAAGATCGCGACGACAAGGATGAGGCCATAGGTCAGCACGTTGCGCGTGACCCCGGGCGTGCTTCCGCCGCGGGCCTCGTCCGTCGTGAGATGTTCCTGCTCATTATCGGCCATGTCGTCGGTAACCCCCACAAAACTATTCGGTTCGCTGGAGCAACGAAGCTTGACCGGCCATGTTCCGTCGCCTGGATCAGCCGCGGTTCACGCCGCCGGAACGGTCGCCGCGTCGAAGAACAGCGCCTGGCTGATCGCCGCCTTGACCGTCGCCCGCTGGAACGGCTTGGTGATGAGAAAGGTCGGCTCCGGACGCGTTCCCGTGAGCAACCGCTCGGGGAAGGCGGTGATGAAGATCACCGGCACCGAGAATTCGGCGAGGATGTCCTTGACCGCGTCGATGCCCGACGAATCGTCCGCCAGCTGGATGTCGGCGAGGACCAGGCCGGGGGGATGCGCGCGGGCCTGGGCGATCGCCTCGTCGCGCGTGACGGCAACGCCGGTGACGTTGTGACCGAGGTCGCGGACGATCGTCTCGATATCCATCGCGATGATCGGCTCGTCTTCGATGATCAACACGTCGGCCAGCGTCTGGCGCTCGATCTCGGCCATCGCCTCGCCGACCAGCCCGTCGACATCGCTCGGACTCGAGCCGATGAGATAGGCGGTGTCGTCGGTCGAGAACCCCTCGAGGCTGGTCAGGAGCAGGGCCTGGCGGCTGAGCGGCGTGATCCGCGACAGGCGCGCGCGGGCGATGCCCTCGGCATTGTTGTAGCCGTCGTCGGGCTCATCGCCTTCCTCGATATTGGCACTCGACCAGATCGCATGGAAGGTCCGGTAGAGCCCCAGGCGCGGGTCGACGTCCTTGGGAAAATCCTCTGGGCTGGCGACGATCGCCTCGAGCGTGGCGCGGACGAAGGCGTCGCCATGCGCCTGGCTCCCGGTCAGCGCGCGCGCATAGCGGCGCAGGAACGGAAGGTGCGGAGCAAGGTCCTGACCAAGCGACATAGACGGTGAAACTCCATTGTAAGTGACGCGTCGGCCCTATTGGGCGTGGCCTCGGCGCGATGCAAGTCTTGGCGCGGCAGTCGCGACTTCGTCCCGCATCGGGCCGGTGGCGTTTCCGAACTGGATTTGCTCGCCGCGATGTGACTGGAACAAAGCGGTGCGGCTGTGGTTTCGCATTCGGGATCATAGCGTGCCCTTGGCCGATTGACGGTGGACGGGTGCAATCCTAGGGCGGCGTCGTGTCGGGATCCGGACATAGGCGCTGCGGTCATGACGGCGCGCGGAATTTCACGCCGCCCAAGGGGGACGAGAGGTTGAGTGGCAGTAATCAGGCCGAGCCAGGCGAGGGCGAGCACGCCGGCATGGATTCGGGCGAAGCAGGCAAAGGCGGCAAGGTGGCGGCGAAAAAGAAGCCTTCGGGTCGACCGGCCGACGTCGGTCGTGCGCTCCGCTCGGTGTATGATGACACGTTGCGCGAGGATATCCCGTCGGACCTCAAGGACCTTCTCGGTCGCCTCGGCTGAGCGCAGCTTGCTCACGCCGATGAGCGGTTCCTGATGCGCTCGTCGTTCGACCAGCTGCCAACCGCGGCCAAGCTGCTGCTGCTCATATCGCTGGCCTTGCTGCCGATCGGGCTGGCGATGATCTGGGCTGCGCAAAGCGGGATCGATCGCGCCAACGCCGCGCTGAACCAGCGCGCCGAGGAGCAGGACCAGGCCGCGTCGCGCGCGATCGAGAGCCTGATCGCGCGCAACGCGCTGGCCTTGCGAATCGCTGCCAATGCGGCACTCGCGACACCCGACGCCAATGATTGCGAAGAAGCGCGGCGAGCGCTGGCGATCGCGCCGGCGGTCTCGCGCAGCTTTTCGATCGAGGGCGAGGATGGCAGCGAGCATTGCCTGACGCCGACGTTCGCACCGACGAGGGGTGCGCGCTTTGCGGCGCCGGGCGGGATCGCGTTGTGGATCGACCCCGCCGCGCACGCGCTTTATGTCCGCGTCGGAGTCATCGGGGGCATGGCGACCGATCGCATCCAGTTCGCCGAACTGGCCAGCGCGGCGCGCGACGTGGCGCGCGATATCGTCTTGCTTCACCTCAACGATGGCGTTCACGCGGTCTCGGTGATCGGCCCCGCCGAAGACCGTGACGGCCGCGCGCGCGGTACGCGTCACGACGTCGCGGGAGGACAATTGTCGGTGCGCGTGTCGGTCCCGGCCGAGCGGCTGTCGGCGGGCGATTGGCTGCTCCTGTTGCTCCCCTTGACGATGTGGGTGACGGCCGCGCTGATCAGCTGGTGGCTCGTCTCGCGCCTGTTGATCAGGCCGTTGCGGCGGCTCGAGCGGTCGGTTGCGACCTATGATCCGAGCGCGGGCGGCTTCACCCTGCCGCGCGGCATCGGCCCGGCAATCGAGATCGAGAGCCTCGGCAGCGCCTTCGCCCGGTCGGTCGAGCGGATCGAACGTTCGGAGCGCGAGATGGGCGATGCGCTCGAGGGCCAGCGGCGGCTGGTCCGCGAGGTCCACCACCGGGTCAAGAACAACCTCCAGGTGGTCGCCTCACTGCTCAGCATCCATGGCCGCAACGTCACCGGCCCCGAGGGGCGCGCGGCCTATTCGGCGATCGCCCGCCGGGTCGATGCCCTGGCCGTCGTCCACCGCAACCATTTCGCCGAGGGCGAAGCGAATCGTGGCATCGCGTTGCGGCCGCTGCTGACGGAACTGGCGGCGGGTCTGCGCGGCTCCGCGCCCGAAACGGCGCGGCAGACGAACATCATGCTCGACGTCGATTCGACGACGACGACGCAGGACGTGGCCGTCGCGGCGGCGTTCATCGTCACCGAGGTGGTCGAGTTCGCCATGCTGCGATTGCCCGACGCGCCGATCGACATCGAACTTCGCCGGACGAGCGAACTGACCGCGCGGCTGACGATCGAAAGCGCGGTGCTGACCGAGCCCGATGCCGCCGACAAGGACAAGGTCCAGTTCGAGCGCGTGGTGACCGGTCTTGCGCGTCAATTGCGCTCGTCGCTCGAGCTGCGCCTGGGCCGGGTCAGCGTCGAATTGCCGATTTTCCCGGCCTGATCGAAAGTCGTTACGGGCTCGCCAAAGATTTTTCGGTCGAGTCGAGATTTTTCGCAAATCGGCGGGAACCGGTTTTGGCAAGGGTGCGTTCTACACTTCGGATAGCGACCTTTGCCCCCCCGCTCTCGCTGTCCGATCAAATGGGCCCGGAACCCCCAACCCTCCCCCCCCCGGTGGTGGTTCCGGGCCCAAAAATTCAAAAAGCCCGGTCGCAAGACCGGGCTTTTTTTTGGGCGCTCGAAGGTTGCGCGGGTCAAACGTCGGCGATGGGCTCGGCAGGGGTGGCGCGAGCGGCGCGCCAGTGGGTGACGCGGATGGCGAAGATCGCGAACTCGTAGAG
>JALYIX010000101.1 GCA_030775565.1 Pseudomonadota bacterium
TCCCGCGACAGGTGCGCCGCATGTTCGAGCAGCGCGCCGAGCTGCGGGTCGCGCCCGACGCCAGCCGCGCCTTGCTGTGCTGGCGCGGCCAGACCCGCACGGTGCGCGTCGGCAATGTTTCGAGCGCTGGCGTCATGCTGTGGTTCGACGAGGTGCCGCACATCGGCGAGCGCGTCGCGGTCCAGCTGCTTGACCAGCAGGCGGTGCCGGGGCAGGTGCGCTGGGTTCGCGACGGCCGGGTCGGGATCAATTTCACCGGGCCGCACCCGTGACCGCCGCGTCCGCCGCTGCCGAGATACGCTATCGGGAAAATGGATTTCGACCGATGAAGGCCCGCATTGCCGAAGTGAGCGAGGTCGGCGATCGTCGCCGGGCGAGCCGCTTCGACGTCGCGCTCGATGCTCGCGTCCGTCCGCTCGGCGAGGAAGGCTGCGAGGCGCGCATCCTCAACATTTCGGCGACCGGGTTCATGGCCGCGACCAGCGACCACTATGACGTCGGCTCGCGCATCTGGCTGATCCTGCCCGGCCGCGATCGCGCCAGTGCACTGGTCAAGTGGATCGCCGGCGACAAGATCGGCGCCGAGTTCGCCGAGCCTTTAGCGCTCGACGGGTTGCACCTCGATGTGACCGAGCGAAGTTGAGACGAGCGGCAAAATTCCCGTCACGATCCGCTTGATCCCGGCGAAGGTGGGATGAAGCCCGTCGGACTGCTGCATTCCCGGTTGCCCGACGACGCCTTCAAGGAAGAAGGGATAGAGCGTGGCATGGTGCTTGCGGGCCAGGTTCGCGAAGATGGCGTCGAACTTCGCCCGGTAAGCCGGGTCGAGATTAGGCGCCGCTTTCATCCCCGCCACCAGCACCGGGATCTTCCGCCGCTCGAATTCGCCCATCATCGCTTCGAGATTGGCCGCAGGCACCGCCGGATCGATCGTCCGCAGCATGTCGTTTGCCCCAAGCTCGAGAATCACGAGGTCGGGCTTCCGCGGTAGCCCGTCGATCGTCCAGCCGAGCCGAGCCGCGCCCGCGGTCGTCGTGTCCCCCGAGACCCCGCCGTCGACGACCCTCGCGGCGATGCCCTGTCGCCTCAGCGCCGCCTGCAACTGCGGTGCGAACCCCAGCCCGCGCTCCAGGTTATAGCCTGCCGTCAAACTGTCGCCAAAGGCCAGCACCAGCGGCTGGGGAGCGGGTGAAGCGGCGGCGAGTGCAAGCGCGGCAAGGATCATATTGCGACCCTACCATTGTTCGCCACGCCCGCCATCCCTAGCTCCAGCCGATGAGCGAACCCGTGACCGACCTTGCCCCACTGATCGTCCTCGAAGACGTCCGCCTGACCCTCGGCCAGGGCGAGGTTCGCACCGAGATATTGAAGGGTATCTCGCTGCGCCTCGACCCCGGGACAAGCCTTGCCATCCTCGGGCCGTCGGGCTCGGGCAAGAGCTCGCTGATGGCGGTTGTCGCGGGGCTAGAGCGCGCCACGAGCGGCACCGTGCGCCTGCTTGGGGAAGACGCCAGCGCGCTCGGCGAGGACGCGCTTGCGCGGATGCGGGGGCGCGACATCGGCATTATCCTCCAGTCGTTCCAGCTGCTTCCGACGATGACTGCAATCGAGAATGTCTCGGTTCCGCTCGAATTGGCGCGAGTGCCCGACGCACGGGCGCGCGCAGAGGCGGAACTGCGCGCCGTCGGCCTCGGACACCGCCTCACGCACTACCCGGCGCAGCTCTCGGGCGGGGAACAGCAACGCGTCGCCATTGCCCGCGCCACCGCCCCGCGCCCACGCCTGCTGCTTGCCGACGAGCCCACGGGCAACCTCGATACCGCCACCGGCAGCGCGATCATCGACCTGTTGTTCGAGCGCGCCTCGGCAGCTGGTGCCGGGCTCCTCGTCATCACCCACGACGCCGCCGTCGCCGCCCGCGCCGGCCGCCGTATCGAGCTCGCCGACGGGCGCGCTTGTTGAGCGAAGCCTATCGCCTCGCCCGCCGTGACTTGCGCGGCGGTCTTGGCGGGCTCGGCCTTATGTGGCTGTGCCTCGCCATTTCGATCGCTGCCATCGCGGCGGTGCTCAGCCTCGCCTCGTCGATCGACAGCGCCATCGCCGGCAACGGCCGCAACTTGCTCGGCGGCGACCTCGTCGTCCGCTCGGCGCAGCGGCCCGCGTCGGACGAGGAATTCGCGGCGCTGCGGAAACTCGGTCCGGTCTCGGCCAGCACGACGCTCCGCTCGATGGCGATCGGCCCTGGCGGCAAGATCGCGCTGGGCGAACTCAGCAGCCTCGATTCGCGTTGGCCGCTTGCCGGCGCGCTGACCCTCGCCCCCGGTGGCCACCGGCCGGCGGGCAACGAGGTGGCTGTCGGGCGCGAACTCGCCGACCGGCTAGCGCTGCGCGTCGGCGCTCCGCTGCGCATCGGCTATGCGACCTTCACCGTCTCGGGCGTCATCGAGCAGATGCCGTCGATGTCCGGCTTCGCCTTCGCGCCGCCGATGCTGGTCGACGAAACGGGGCTGAAGGCGACCGGCCTCGTCCAGCCGGGCAGCCTCACCAATAACAGTTACCGCCTGCTCCTCCCCACAGCGAGCGACCCACAGTCGGTCGGCAAGGCGTTTCAACTGCGCTTCCCGGACGGCGGCTGGTCGGTCACCGACCGCAACGATGCAGGGCAGGGGACGCGCCGCTTCGTCGAGCGGGTCGCCGAGATGTTGTTGCTCGTCGCCCTCGCGGCCCTCGCGATCGGCGCGCTCGGCATCGCCAGCGCGGCGAGCGCCTTCGCCGCTTCGCGCCGAGCGACCGTCGCCACTTTGAAGCTGCTCGGCGCTGGTCGCCGCACGCTTGGCGCGATGCTTGCGATTGAGGTCGCGCTGATCGCCGCCGTCGCGATCCTCGTC
>JALYIX010000102.1 GCA_030775565.1 Pseudomonadota bacterium
GCTTGGCACCCGGCCCGCGAGCAGCGCGTCGATCATCGGGACCAGCCGCTCGGCATGGCCGCGTCCGATGACCTCGTCCCGCGCGTCGACCAAACGTCCACCGGCGGCGAAGAGGGCGGCGGTGCACGCCGCGGTCGAACAGTCGAATGCGAGGATCAGCGAACCGTCTCCTGGCCGTAGGGGATGATCAAAGTGAGCCTATGGGTTAACCAAAGCAACCCCGGAAATCACCCAAATTCAGACCGCTTCAACCGTTTCGACTTCTGGAACGTAATGCTTGATCAGTCCCTCGATCCCGTTCTTGAGGGTGATTGCGGACGACGGGCAACCCGAGCAGGCGCCCTGCATCGCGAGGTACAGGGTACCGCGCGCATAGCCACGATAGACGATATCGCCGCCGTCCTGCGCCACCGCCGGACGGACCCGGGTTTCGATCAGCTCCTTGATCTGCTCGACGATGTCGGCGTCGGCAGGGTCTTCTTCGACCGCCATGCCGACCCCGTCATCGTGCGGATCAATCTGGATGCCCGATGCACTGCCCGCCGCGAACAGCGGCGCGTCGGTGATGAAATGGTCAAGGAGGATCGACAGGATGTCAGGCTCAAGCTCCTCCCACGCTGCCTCTCGTCTGGCGCTGACCGACACGAAATCGCGCCCGTAGAACACGCCGTCGACATCGCCCGTTGCGAACAGCGACGCGGCGAGCGGGCTGGCCTCGGCGGCTGCGGCCGTGGGGAAATCACGGCTGCCCGACGCCATGACGGTGCGTCCCGGCAGATATTTGCGGGTCAGCGGGTTCGGCGTGGTTTCGGTCTCGATCAGCATGATGCGAATGTGGGGGTCATTGGCCGCGCGCGCAACCTACTTCACATTTCCGGTTGGCAGCGGCACTTTCCAGCTATCGTCGATCATCTTGATAAGCGCCGAAAAATCCTTCGTTTCGCCGCCACGGTCGGCGAACCGCTGGTAAAGCTCGGTCGCCTCACCGCCCATCGGTGTATAGGCGCCTGCTTCCTGCGCCGCCTCCATCGCGAGCTTCATGTCCTTGAGCATCAGCGCGGTCGCGAAGCCGCCTTCATAATTGCGGTCCGCGGGGGTTTCGGGACCGACCCCGGGGACGGGGCAATAGCTCGTCATCGACCAGCTCTGGCCGGAGGCCTTCGACGAAATGTCGTAGAAGGTCTGCGCGTCGAGCCCGAGCTTCTGTGCCAGCACGAAGGCTTCGCACGTCGCCGCCATCGTCGCGCCCAGCAGCATGTTGTTGCAGATCTTGGCGGCCTGGCCCGCGCCTGCCTCGCCGGCATGGATTACGGCCTTGCCCATCGCCTCGAGGATCGGCCGCGCCCGCTCGAAGGCGTCGTGCGGGCCACCGACCATGAAGGTCAGCGTGCCGCCATCGGCCGCCGCGATCCCGCCGGACACGGGAGCGTCGACCATCGTGAAGCCGGCGAACCCCGCCTCGGCGGCAATGGTCTTGGCGGTTGCGACGTCGATCGTCGAGCAGTCGATGAGGATCGCCGACTTGGGCGCGGCAAGGAGCACCGACTGGCGATAGACGTCGGCGACATGGCGGCCCGCGGGAAGCATCGTGACCACGGCCTCGGCATCCGCCAGCGCTTCTTCGGCTGATGAGGAGGGCTGGCAACCCTTCGCTTCGGCCCTCGCCAGCACCTCCTTGCTGAGGTCGAATGCGCGCACTTGATGCCCGGCCTTGGCCAGGTTTGCGGCCATTCCGCCGCCCATGTTGCCCAGTCCGATGAATGCGACGCGTGCCACTCAAGCCTCCTGAAATGCTGCCTCGCAGCCCCTTGCGACAAAGAAGCCGCCCGCGCCAGTCCGCGCTGCGCTAGCGGGCTAGAAACCGCATTCGAAGACGGAATCGCCGTGGTCCCAAGCCCCACCGCCGTCCATTTTCGGCTAGTTCCGGGATCCGGCGTGGTCCCGAGGGGCGGGCCAGATCTTTGCCCGCGCCTTATCGCCGAGCCGGCGGCCCGCGCTGTCGCCGATCAAGGCTATGGTCGGGGAGACAGGATTCGAACCTGCGACCCTCTGCTCCCAAAACATGAAAACGACAATATCGCTATCATACATAAGATATCACATAGAAGTCATTTCCAATCGTAGAATATTGTCTCGACCACAAGTTTATGCTATAT
>JALYIX010000103.1 GCA_030775565.1 Pseudomonadota bacterium
TGGTCAACACGGTGAAGATCGACGGATCGGGATGATCGAAGCTGACCGTCCCGATGGTGTTGAACCGGGCGAGGTCATAGCGGCACGGCGCGAGGTTGCCGTGCCACGCGACGACGTCGAGCGGGCTGTGGTCGAGCATTGTCGACCATAGCCTCCCGCCGAATTTCTGGACGAGCTCGAACGGGTCGTCGCAGTCCTCGAACCACGCCACCGGGGTCTCGAAATCGCGGGCATTGGCAAGGCCGTTCGACCCGATCGGGCCAAGCTCGGGGAGGCGAAAGAGGGCGCCGTAATTTTCCGCGACATAGCCCGACGCCGCGCCGTCGCGCAGCCCGACCCGAAAGCGCACCCCGCGCGGGATCAGCGCGATGCTGCCAGGCGCGACCTCGATCCGGCCAAGTTCGGTCAAAAGGTCGAGTTGGCCAGACTGGGGGATGATCAGCAGCTCGCCATCGGCATCGAACAGGACCCGGCGCTCCATGTCGCGGTTCGCGCTATAGCGGTGCACTGCGCAGCCGATCAGCGCTTCGGACGATCCATTGCCGAGCATCGGGGTCAGGCCGTCAACGAAATCGCACGCCTGTTCGCTCGCAGCCGGGGCCGACCAGCGCAGTCGGTTGGGCGCGAGCGGCGCTTCGCTCGGCGGGGCATCGAACCTGCTGGCGTAGGGCAGGAACGCCGCATGGCTCGCGCTCGGTCTAAGGCGATACAGCCAGCTCCGGCGGTTCTCCGGACGCGGCGCGGTGAAGGCCGTGCCGGAGAGCTGCTCGGCATAGAGACCGAACGAAGGCCGCTGGGGTGAATTGCGCCCGACCGGCAGCGCGCCGGCCACCGCCTCGGTCGCAAAACTGTTGCCGAAGCCGGTGAGGTAGTCGCCCATCACTCGGCCTTAGCCGGAATGACCCCGCGGCGCATCTGGTCGAGCTCGAGGCTTTCGAACAGCGCCTTGAAATTGCCCTCGCCGAAACCGTCGTTGCCCTTGCGCTGGATGATCTCGAAGAAGATCGGCCCGACCATGTTCTCGGTGAAGATCTGCAACAGGAGGCCGCCGCCGGTCTCGGGCGCGCCGTCGATCAGGATGCGGCGCTTGCGCATTTCCTCGACGTCGTGGCCGTGGCCGGGGAGGCGCTGGTCGATCAGGTCGAAATAGGCGTCGTTCGTGTCCTGGAAGCGCACCCCGTTGGCGCGCAGCGCGTCCACGGTCGCAAAAATGTCGTCCGTGGCCAGCGCGAGATGCTGGATACCTTCGCCGTTATAATCGCGCAGGAACTCCTCGATCTGCGAATGTTCGTCCTGGCTCTCGTTCAAGGGAATGCGGATCTTGTCGTCGGGCGCGGTCATCGCCTTGGAGAAGAGCCCGGTCGACTGGCCCTCGATGTCGAAATAGCGGATTTGGCGAAAGTCGAAGATGCGCTCGTAATAATCGGCCCAGTGCGCCATCCGCCCGCGGTTCACATTGTGCGTCAAATGATCGAGCGTGTGCAGCCCGACCGAGTGGTCGTCGGCCACCGCCCCGGCAACCGGTTCGAAGTCGATGTCCCACACGCTCGCCCCGCCGCGTTCGTCGACCAGGTAAAGATGCGAGCCGCCGATCCCCTCGATCCCCGGCAGATTAAGCTCGCCCGGCCCGGCATGGCTCGTCACCGCCGTCGCGCCGCGCTCGACCGCAAGGCTCAGCGCCCTTGCGCCGTCGGCGACCCGAAACGCCATCGCATTGGCACTCGGCCCATGCTCGGCGCGAAACCGCCCGACCT
The DNA here is from genome assembly GCA_030775565.1 of Pseudomonadota bacterium. Classification (GTDB taxonomy): domain Bacteria; phylum Pseudomonadota; class Alphaproteobacteria; order Sphingomonadales; family Sphingomonadaceae; genus Sphingomicrobium. Next base: position 1,755 of record JALYIX010000103.1, read on the forward strand.
GCCCCGACGGCTCCATGTTGAGCAGGAAGTTGATGTCGCCCTGCGCATAGCGGCGAACATTCTTCGAGCGGTGATTGGACAGGTGCGTGAAGCCCATGGCAAGGAACAGCCCGGCAAGCGCATCGGGGTCGGGACCAGTGAACTCAACGAATGCAAAACCGGCTAGACCCATCGGGTTGGCACGCATAGACCGTCTCCGTTCATTCGTTTCATCTGCAACTAACTTGCCCGCCCGGATGGGTCAAGTCGTCGGAGCCGCTGCCCATGAAGCGTAAACTGATCCTCGATCGCTTCCTGCCCTACCGCCTGTCGGTGGCGTCGAACGCCGTGTCGGGGCGCATTTCGAACGCCTATCGCAAGCGGTACGGGCTCAAGATCGCCGAGTGGCGACTGATCACCATCCTTGCCGAAAGCGAACGCGCCACGCCTGCCCGACTCGGGGAAGCGACGCGGAAGGACAAGATCGCGATCAGCCGCGCGGCGGCGGCATTGATCGAACGCGGCCTCGTCGCCGCCGACGACAACCCCGCCGACGGCCGCTCGCATTTCCTGTCGCTGACGGCCGACGGCGAGACCCTTTATGCCGAGATTGCCCCGCTCGCGCTCGCCACCGAAGCCGAACTGTTCGCCGATTTCACGCCCGACGAATGCGCCCAGCTCGACGCCCTTTTGCGCCGGCTGGAGGGGGCAGCCGAACGGCGATGACGCTGGCCCTTTCCAGCTATGCTGCCGACCGCTGGACCGGCGGCGGCCGCGTCGCAAGCGAGCTTTTGTCGGCGATCGACGGCAGCCCGGTGGCGACGATCGGAGCAGACCCGCTCGACCATGGCGCGCTGCTGACCCACGCCCGCGCGGTCGGCGGACCGGCGCTGCGGGCGATGACCTTCCATGAACGCGCGCGCCTGCTCAAGGGCCTCGGCCAGGCGATCATGGCGCGCAAGGAGGAGCTTTACGCCCTCTCGGCCCACACCGGCGCAACGCGCAAGGACGGGTGGATCGACATCGAGGGCGGGGCGGGGACGCTGTTCAGCTTTTCGTCCAAGGCGCGGCGCGAACTGCCCGACGCGACGATGATCCTCGACGGGCCATTGGAGCCGCTGTCGAAGCGCGGCAGCTTCGTCGGCCAGCATGTCTACACCTCGCTGCGCGGGGCGGCAGTGCACATCAACGCCTATAATTTCCCGGTGTGGGGAATGCTCGAAAAGCTTGCCCCGACGCTGCTTGCGGGGGTGCCGGCGATCGTCAAGCCCGCCAGTTCCACCGCTTATCTGTGCGAGGCGGCGGTGCGGGTGATGATCGACAGCGGGCTGCTTCCGCCCGGCGCGGTGCAGCTGATCGTCGGCGGGGTCGGTGACTTGTTCGACCATCTGACGGGTCAGGACGCGGTCGCCTTCACCGGGTCGGCGGCGACCGCGCTCAAGCTTCGTTCGCACCCGGTGATCATCCGCGAAAGCGTCCGTTTCGTCGCCGAACAGGACAGCCTCAACGCCTCGATCCTCGGGCCTGATGCCATCGACGGCACGCCCGAGTTCGACTTGTTCGTGACCGAGCTGGTGACCGAAATGACCGCCAAGGCCGGCCAGAAATGCACTGCAATCCGGCGAGCAATGGCCCCGGCGGGGGAGCTCGACGCGCTCGAGCGCGCCCTTGCGGCGCGGCTCGCCACCGTCCGCGTCGCCGACC
>JALYIX010000104.1 GCA_030775565.1 Pseudomonadota bacterium
CGACGGGTCGACCGGCACGCTGCCCGCCTCGAACGCGGTCCAGCCCAAGCGCGGGGTCGGCGGGGCGGCGTTCGGCTTCCTTCACCGCGGCATGGTGATCATCGTCAAGAAGGTCGGCGGGTCGACCTATGCGCTGCGCTCGATTCCCGAAGTCAGCGGCGGCATGGTCGTCCAGGAGGTTCGCACCGGGCGCGTGCTGGCGATGCAGGGCGGGTTCGACGTTATCGGCTCATCGTACAACCGCGCGACCCAGGCGCTCCGGCAACCGGGTTCGGCATTCAAGCCGATGGTCTACGAGACTGCGCTCGAGAATGGCATGACCCCGGCGACGATCCTGGTCGACGGCCCGTTCTGCATCTACCAGGGCGCCGGCCTCGGCACGAAATGCTTCCGGAATTTCGAGAAGGGCTATGCCGGTCCCAAGACGATGCGTTGGGGGGTCGAGCAGTCGCGCAACCTGATGACCGTCCGCGCCGCCTCGCAGATCGGCATGAACAAGATCGTCGCCACCGCCGACAAGCTCGGGGTCGGCAAATTCGCCCCCTATCTGTCGATGGCGCTGGGCGCGGGCGAGACGACCGTGTCGCGCCTGACCAACAGCTATGCGATCCTCGCCAACGGCGGGCGGCAGGTGAAGCCGACCTTGATCGACTATGTCGAGGACCGCACCGGCAAGCTCATCTTCCGCACCGACAATCGCTGCGCGGTGATGGAAGGCTGCGACGCGCCCGACTGGAACGGCAAGCCGATGCCGCGACCGCCCGAACGCGCGCGCCAGCTGATCAACCCGCTCGCCGCCTACCAGATGGTCCACATCATGGAAGGCGTGATCGAGCGCGGCACCGCGGTCGTGCTGCGCGATCTCAACCGGCCGCTGTTCGGCAAGACCGGGACGACTTCGGGCCCGACCAACGTGTGGTTCGTCGGGGGCACCCCGGAAATCGTCAGCGGGGTCTACGTCGGCTATGACCAGCCGCGCAGCCTGGGCGGCGCGGCGCAGGGCGGCCGCATCGCCGCACCGATCTTCAAGCAGTTTGCGCAGAAGGGCTTTGCCGGACTGCCGCCGATCCCCTTCCTCGCCCCGCCGGGGATCCGCATGGTGCGCATCGACCGCATCACCGGCAAGCGCGTGTTCGGCACCTTCCCGGTCGACGAGGATCCCAAGTCCCCGGTGATCTGGGAAGCCTTCCAGCCCGAAACCGAGCCGCGCCGCAGCTTTCGCCGCAGCGGGGACACGGGCAGCGCTGACGGCGGCAATAGCGCGGACGGCACGCCGGCAGCGGCTCCGGTCCGCCACGCAGCCCCCCGGGCCAAGCCGAAGCCCAAGCCCGTGCAGGACGATTTCTTGCAACGGCAGGGCGGCATCTACTAGGCGCACTCCATCTCGCCCGATTAGGAACTTCCCATGCGCGCCGAAGCGCAAGCCCATGTAGACCAGATCAATGCCGCGACCGCGCTGCTCCGCCGCTTCCTCGATTGGGACCGGGCGCAGCGGCGGCTCGAGGAATTGAACGCGCGGGTCGAGGATTCGACGCTGTGGGACAATCCCAAGGCGGCGCAGGAGGTGATGCGCGAGCGCCGCCGGCTCGACGAGGCGATCGGCGCGACCAAGAAGATCGAGACCGAGCTTGCCGACACCGTCGAGCTGATGGACATGGCCGAGGCCGAGGGCGATGCCGGACTGGTCGACGATGCGGTCAAGGCGCTCGCCGACCTCGCCGAGCGGTCCGAGCGCGACAAGGTCGCCGCGCTGCTGGCCGGCGAGGCTGACGCCAACAACAGCTATATCGAGGTCAATGCCGGGGCCGGGGGCACGGAGAGCCAGGACTGGGCGGGAATGCTCCAGCGGATGTATTCGCGCTGGGCCGAGCGCCACGGCATGAAGGTCGAACTGGTCGACTTCCATTCTGGCGAGCAGGCCGGAATCAAGTCGGCGACCTTGCTGGTCAAGGGCGAGAATGCCTATGGCTATGCCAAGACCGAAAGCGGGGTTCACCGCCTCGTTCGCATCAGCCCCTACGACAGCGCGGCGCGGCGCCACACCAGCTTCGCCAGCGTGTGGGTCTATCCCGAGGTCGACGACGACATCGATATCGAGGTCAACGAAAGCGACCTCAAGATCGACACCTATCGCGCATCGGGGGCGGGCGGCCAGCACGTCAACACCACCGACAGCGCGGTCCGCATCACCCACTTGCCGACCAACATCGTCGTCCAGTGCCAGAACCAGCGCTCGCAGCACAAGAACAAGGCCGAGGCGATGAAGCAGCTGAAGGCCCGGCTCTACGAGGCCGAACTGCAGCGGCGCGAGGCCGAGAGCAACAAGACCGAAGCGGCCAAGACCGACATCGGCTGGGGTCACCAGATCAGGAGCTACGTCCTCCAGCCCTATCAGCTGGTCAAGGATCTGCGCACCGGGGTGACGTCGACGGCGCCGGGGGACGTCCTCGACGGCGATCTCGACCGCTTCATGGCGGCGGCGCTGTCGCAGCGCGTGACCGGCGAGAAGGTCGAGGTCGAGGATGTCGACTAGGCTTGTCCTGCTGGCGGCAGTGTCGCTCGCCGGCTGCCATCAGCAGCCCGCCGCGCGGCAGGGCTTCCCCCAGGCCGAGCGCGATGTCGCGCCGATCGTGTCCGACAGCTTCTCCACCGAGGACGCCCGCGACCGCGTCGGCGAGGCCGAGGAAGTCATGAAACTGGCCGGGATCAGGCCGGGCATGTCGGTCGCCGATATCGGCGCGGGCGAGGGCTATTATACCGTCCGCCTCGCCCCCCTTGTCGGCAAGGGCGGACGCGTGCTCGCCGAGGACATCGTCCCCGCGGTGCGCGACCGGCTCGCCGACCGGGCGCAGCGCGAGCGGCTCGACAATGTCGCAGTCAGGCTCGGCAAGCCCGACGATCCGCTGCTCCCGCCGGCGAGCTTCGACCGGATCTTCCTCGTCCACATGTATCATGAGGTCGAATCGCCTTATGCCTTCCTGTGGCACCTGCGCGAAGGGCTGAAGCCGGGCGGCGAGATCATCGTGGTCGATGCCGATCGCCCGACCAAACGTCACGGCACCCCGCCGGCGCGGCTCGACTGCGAGTTCAAGGCGCTCGGGCTGACCCCTGCCAGCCGCCACGCCATCCCCGGTGCCGACGCCTATTTCGTCGCGTTCGAGGCGAGCGCGCCGAGGCCCGCTCCAGCCGCGATTACGCCGTGCGCGGGGTGAGCGGAGCGGTTTGCAAGCCGCGCGGCGCCCGCTAAGGCCGCGCGCAATGTCCGACACTCCTGACAAGCCTGATTGGCGCTCGACCGTCTTCCTGCCGAAGACCGACTTTCCGATGAAGGCCGGGCTGCCGCAGAAGGAACCCGCGATCCTCGCCAGGTGGCAGGCCGACGGGGCGTACCGGCAGCTTCGCGCCGCGCGCGCCGGCCGCGAGAAATTCATCCTTCACGATGGCCCGCCCTACGCCAATGGCGACATCCATATCGGCCATGCATTGAACCATATCCTCAAGGACATGGTGGTCCGCACCCAGACCCTGCTCGGCAAGGACGCGCCCTACGTTCCGGGTTGGGACTGCCACGGGCTGCCGATCGAGTGGAAGGTCGAGGAGCAATATCGCAAGAAGAAGCTCGACAAGGACCAGGTCCCGCTGGTCGAATTCCGCGCCGAGTGCCGCGCCTATGCGCAGGGCTGGGTCGATACGCAGCGCGAGCAACTGAAGCGGCTCGGGATCGGCGGGGACTGGGACAAGCCCTATCTCACCATGGACCCCGCGGCCGAGGGGACGATCGTCGCCGAGCTGATGAAGTTCGCCGAGAGCGGGCAGCTGTATCGCGGCGCCAAGCCGGTGATGTGGTCCCCGGTCGAAAAGACCGCGCTGGCCGAGGCCGAAATCGAATATGAGGATGTGACGAGCACCCAGATCGACGTCGCGTTCGAGATTGTCGAAGCTCCGGCGGCACCAGAGTTGGTAGGTGCTTACGCGGTCATCTGGACGACAACGCCATGGACGATACCTGTCAACCAAGCGTTGGCCTATGGTCCTTCTGTTGATTATCGAATGTTCGAAATCAAAAGCGGCGAGTTTGACGACAGACCTCACCTTGCTTGGATGAAGGACAAGCGGTTTCTCGTCGCTGCCGACCTCGTCCCTCAGTTCCTGCTTCGTGTTGGCTGCGAGTTTGACAACAGCGACTTCGGCCATTTCGAGTCCGTTGGGGGCGCTTGGCCGCTAGAAGGTGCCATCGCGCGCCACCCGATGCACCACCTCGGTGGCTTCTTCGCCAAGCCGCGCCCGTTCCTCCCCGGCGACTTCGTCACGACCGATACCGGGACGGGCCTCGTCCACATGGCTCCGGATCATGGCGAGGACGATTTCGCGCTGTGCAAGGCCAACGGGATCGAGCCAGTGTTCGCGGTCGAGGGCGACGGGAAATATCGTGCCGACTGGGCTTGGCTCGGCGGGCAGGGCTCGGTCATCAACACCAAGTTCAACGCCCCCGACGGACCGATCTGCGCGGACCTGGCGCAAGCCGGGGCGCTGCTGGCGGCGAGCGATTTCCGGCACAGCTATCCACACTCGTGGCGCTCGAAGGCACGCGTCATCTACCGCTGCACCCCGCAATGGTTCATCGGGATGGATGGGGCGCTGGGCACCGGCAAGACGCTGCGCGAGACCGCGGTCGAGGCCATCGCCGCGACCCGCTTCGTCCCCGAAAAGGGCCGCAACCGCATCGGCTCGATGGTCGCCGACCGCCCCGACTGGGTCATCTCGCGCCAGCGCGCCTGGGGCGTGCCGATCGCGCTGTTCGTCAAGCGCGGGACCAACGCCCCGTTGCTCGACCCGGCGGTGAACGCGCGGATCGTCGCCGCGGTGAAGGCGGGCGGGGTCGATGCCTGGTCCGACGAGCGCGCGCAGGAGTATCTCGGGAGCGACTATGCCGCCGCCGATTATGAGCGCGTCACCGACATCCTCGATGTCTGGTTCGACAGCGGCTGCACCCACGCCTTCGTGCTGGAGAGCGGGCGCTGGCCCGAATTGTCGTGGCCGGCGGACCTCTATCTCGAGGGTTCGGACCAGCATCGCGGCTGGTTCCAATCGTCGTTGATGGAGAGTTGCGGGACACGCGGGCGGCCACCTTACGACGCCGTGCTGACCCACGGATTCACGATGGATTCCAAGGGCATGAAGATGTCCAAGAGCCTTGGCAACACGATTAATCCAGTGGACCTGATGCGCGATTATGGCGCCGATATTCTAAGGCTCTGGGCGCTGTCGGTCGACTTCACCGAGGACCACCGCGTCGGGAAAGAAATCCTCGCCGGGGTCGCCGATCAGTATCGCAAGCTGCGCAACACCTTCCGCTACCTGCTCGGCGCGCTCGACGGTTTCTCCCACGACGAGCGGGTCGACATTACGGCGATGCCCGAGCTCGAACGCTACATGCTCTCGCTGCTCGCCGGGCTCGATGCGACGCTGCGGCAAGCGGTCGCGGACTTTGACTTTAACAGCTACGTCCGGGCGCTGACCGATTTCTGCAACAACGACCTCAGCGCCTTCTACTTCGATATCCGCAAGGACACGCTCTACTGCGAGGTCAACGCCGAGACCGGCTTCCAGACGACCAAGCGCCGTGCCTACCGCACCGTCCTCGACACGATGTTCGAAGCGCTCGTCCGCTACGCGGCCCCGGTGCTGGTGTTCACGGCCGAGGAAGTGTGGGGGACGCGCTGGCCCGAGCGGCAGAGCGTGCACCTGCTGGAATGGCCGGCCCTTCCCGTGAGCCAGCGCGACAGCGGGAACGACGAATGGTCCAGGCTCCGCTCGGTCCGGGCCGAGGTCAATGAGGCGATCGAGCCGTTGCGGCGGGACAAGATCGTCAAGTCCAGCCTCGAGGCCGAGGTCACGACCCCGGCCACCAGCGACACGATCGACCTTGCGGAAATGTTCATCAGCGCGACTGTCCGCGCCGGGGAATCCCTCGCCATTACCCGCACCACCAACCACAAATGCGGCCGCTGCTGGCGGCACCTCCCCGAGGTCACCGAGGACGGCGATCTCTGCGATCGCTGCGAAAAGGTCGTCCATGCCAGCTAACCGCGCCTATGCCTTCCTCGTCGCCGGGGTCACCTTCGTCATCGACCAGCTCAGCAAATGGGCGGTGACCGGGCCGCTCGGGCTCCGCGTCGAGGGCGACCAGCATTATGTGCTGCCGATCTTCAACCTCACCCGGACCCACAATCTGGGCATCTCGCTCGGCCTGTTCCGCGCCGACAGCGATGCCGCGCGGTGGATGATCGTCGCGGTCACCGCCGCCATCGCGCTGGTCATGCTGGTATGGATCCTGCGGGAACCGCGCCATGGCGACCGACTTGCGCTCGGAATGATCCTCGGCGGGGCTGTCGGGAACATCCTCGATCGGATAAGGCTCGGCTATGTCGTCGACTTCGCCGATCTTCACTTCGGGGCGTTCCGTCCCTTTTTGGTCTTCAACATCGCCGACGCCGCGATTAGCATCGGCGTCGTGATCCTGCTCGTCCGCGCGTTCCTGACGCGCAACGAGCCGGACCCCAAGGAGAAATTGAATGCGTAAGGCCCCTATTCTGATCCTCGCCGCCACTGCGGTCGCGCTGTCGGGCTGCGCGCTGGGCAAGAGCCGCGGCAAGTCGCTCGACGAGTTCGCCGTGGCGCGCAATGCGCCGCTGGTGATTCCGCCCGACTATAGTTTGACCCCGCCCGTCGCTGGCACCGTCGGCCTCAGCGCGAGCGACGCCCAGAGCCAGGCGATCGACACATTGTTCGGCGGCCCCGCCCCGCGCAGCGCGACCGAAGCGGTGATCCTCGACAGCGCCGGCCGCGACCGCGCCCCGATAGGCGCGCGCTCGACCGCCGGCGATCCGGCGA